>NZ_BCMR01000021.1:0-23693 GCF_001653015.1 Rickettsia sp. Tenjiku01 | reverse complement strand
TCAAGCTAATTCACTATAAAAGACAATAATCCATATTTTTCATAAAAAGTTTATGGAAATTTCTAAATCTTTTATTATACTTAAACATTAATTATATAAAATAAAAGAGTATCATGGTTTTAAATATCAAAGCTCCTGAAAATATAGTATTAAAACCGACCATTACAGTTTTCGGCATTGGGGGTGCAGGTAGTAATGCAGTAAATAATATGATTAGTGCTAATCTGCAAGGTGCTAATTTTGTAGTAGCTAATACTGATGCACAATCGCTTGAACATTCTTTATGCACTAACAAAATACAACTCGGTGTTTCTACAACTAGAGGTCTTGGGGCAGGAGCTTCTCCTGAGGTTGGAGCACTTGCTGCTCAAGAATCAGAAAGCGAAATTCGTAATTACCTAGAAAATAGCAATATGGTATTTATTACGGCAGGTATGGGCGGTGGTACAGGTACCGGTTCTGCACCGGTTATTGCACGCATTGCTAAAGAACTAGGCATCCTTACGGTTGGGGTAGTAACTAAACCTTTCCATTTTGAAGGCGGTCATCGTATGAAAACTGCCGATAAAGGACTTATTGAATTACAGCAATTCGTTGATACTTTAATTGTAATACCGAACCAAAATCTATTCCGTATTGCTAATGAACAAACGACGTTTGCCGATGCTTTCAAAATGGCAGATGACGTATTACATGCAGGCGTTAGAGGAGTAACGGATTTAATGATTATGCCGGGACTTATTAATCTTGATTTTGCCGATATTAAAGCAGTAATGAGTGAAATGGGTAAAGCAATGATGGGTACAGGTGAAGCTAGTGGCGAAGATAGAGCTATTAAAGCGGCAGAATCTGCAATTTCAAATCCACTGCTAGATCATAGCTCAATGTGCGGTGCAAGAGGTGTATTAATCAATATTACCGGCGGTTCCGACATGACCTTATTTGAAGTTGACAACGCTGCTAACAGAATTAGAGAAGAAGTAGACAACCTTGATGCTAATATTATTTTCGGTTCAACATTTAATCCGGAATTAAAAGGAATGATCAGAGTATCAGTTGTTGCTACCGGTATTGATGCCGATAAAGTACCAACATATAAACCCGCAATAGCTGCAACTACCAATATAGTTCCTGAGGAAACTTATAATAAAGCTATAGCACAACCTACACAAATAGAAGAAATGCCTGATTTTAACAGCTATAGTACCGAAAATATTGAAATTACCGACTCTCCAATAAAGCAAAATTTTATCGGAAATGAAAAAGAACTAGGGTTACATGCCAATACTTTCAACAAATCTGAAGATGACTCACCCAAACCATCATTTTTAGGAAAAATATGGGGTTCTCTGCGTGCTTCAAATAATCAAACTTTAGAACGCAAAAACGTTGTTGTTAGTACTCTAGATCAAGATAATAAAGAGTCTGATATTCATGACATACCGGCTTTTTTAAGAAAGAAACGGGATTAGATTAGAAAATGAATATAATTTCAGAATAGCATAAAAAAAGAATTATTAGCAATAACTAAAAATTTTCCTGCAGATACTGCATCACTAATAAATTATGTAGATAAAACATTTAAATGTCACATTCATAATTTATCTTTATCGGATCAAAAAGATTTAAAGTTTTTTATAGCAAAAAGCGTTGCAAATCAAATTGATGTTTGTAAAACTAAAGAACATGTTCAAAATTTTTTACAAGAGTTACACGAGCTATGGGAAGATTTATTTGAAGAGATATTGGAAGATAAGCCTGTATATAGTTTAGACATTGACAGAGCAACATACTATGCCGCATTAAATCAAAATAATATGCTGAATACAAGATTTACCTCCCTTGATTTTCATTTAATAGAAACGCTACCTAACTTTTCTAGTGACAAACAAAAATATAAGGCTGAACTAACCTTTACAGAATTAAAACAAAATAATTTTGCAAAAATATATTTGGAAAAACAACAATATAACTCTCAAAATATTCTTATTTCAAATATACAAAATAATCACAATAATTACATATTATTTCCTAAGATTATAAATCTTGAAGAACAAGTTACCATAGATATATTATAATTTATTATTAGGTGCTAATAATAAATGTAATTTTTTTGAATCCAATAACGGATCAGAAATATATTTTAGATTACCTAATAATGAAAGGCTTGCCATGAAAGTTTTTAGTTTAAATAATCAGCCTATATTAAAAGAAAATAAATTTGAAAAATCTATATTATTTTTAAGTACAAAAATAAACGAAAATGGTGATGTTGACTATAGTGAAGGCTTTAGTACTGTGATATAGCCAATGGTAAAATAAATGCTTCTTATATAACTCCTATAGGCGAGATAATGGATTCTAATTAAAAAAATAATCATATGCCAAATAAAATTATACTATTGCTTATATCATGTTTTTTAAATACTGATTTATTAGCCGATACCGATAAGCGGTTAAAAGATATTGCACCCTATCCTACACCACTTGAAAATCAAAAGCGTTATGTAATTCATTTACCTACAGAGTCCAATAAAGAAAAGCTAAAAGTAGAATTGCAAACAACAAAAAATGCAATGCAAGATTGTAATCGTGTTTGGTTTGGTGGTAAACTGGAAACAAAAACTTTAGAAGGATGGGGATATAATTATTATATAATCGATCAAGTTAGCGATCACCCTGCTAGTACAATGATGGCATGCCCAAACGTAAAAGCAACCATACAACCGGTTAGTGTATTTTTAGGCGATGAAACATTTTTAAGATATAATAGCAAACTACCTATCGTAGTATATGCTCCAAAAGATGTTGAACTACATTACGTTATTTGGCATCAAAAGGATACAATCAATTCTGCAAAGGAAGAATAGGACCATACTATTCTTCAAAAAAATTTAATATACTATATGACATTTAACGTCATCGCGAGCAGTCGTAGATTGCGTGGCAATCCAGACAAAATAATCAAAATTCTGTAAATCAGAAATTTTTACTAGATTGTTTCGTCGAAACTTGCAGTTTCTTCTTGCAATGACGAAGACTAACCTATACAACAAAGTCTGTAGTCACTCACAGTTAGCATACTAAATTACTCAAAATCTTCCTCTACAGCTTCAACTTCTTGCACTTCCGGTACAAAATGTTTAAGCATGGACTCAATGCCGTTTTTTAAGGTAATGGTGGAACTAGGACATCCAAGGCATGCACCACGAAGTGCTAATTTAACTACACCGTTTTCAAAGCCTTTATATATTATGTCGCCGCCGTCTTGTGCAACAGATGGACGCACCCTAGTTTCAATAATCTCTACGATTTGCTTCTCTATTTCCGAAAGCCCATCAAGGTTATGATTTACATTATCTGCTTTGGTGTTTTCTTCAAATACAGGAAAGCCTGAAACAAAATGATCCATAATAACCATTAAAATTTCAGGCTTTATAACTTGCCAATTACCTTCAGCTTGTTTAGTTACTGTTATAAAATCACTACCGAAAAACACCGATTTTACATTATTAATATAAAATAATGATTCTGCAAGTTTGCTTCTTCCTTTTACTTCAGCAAGCTCACTAAAAAATACCGGCTGATCACTACTTATTTCCTGCCCTGGGAAAAATGTTATTGCATCCGGATTGGGAGTATCTTCAGTTTGAATAAACATAATTAAAGCACACTAATAAATGTGTTGATTATTATAAATTGATAGTACTACTTTTACAATATATTTGTATTTAGGCATTTTTACATGGCGCTCAAAGGTATGTCATTCCTGCGGCAGCAGGAATCCAATACTACCTATCCACGTCATTGCGAGAAGGCATTTATGCCGACGAAGCAATCTCATGCAATTTAAGAGAGATTGCCACGTCGCTACGATCCTCGCAAGGCATTGTTGCAGGGACCGGTAAAGCACTCGGTGTCAAGCCACGGGATGACACAGAGGTGAAATTGATCCACACAACAACACCTCCTTGCAATGACAATTATAAATATTTTGCTAGATTCCCGCTTTAGCTAGAAATAACATAAGGGGGCAAATATCTAATTAACATATAAGCCGGTATAAAACAAAATCCTGCTACAATAAAGAAATAAGTCCACCCTAAATAAGTAGCTGCATAGCCTGAAATACTACCAAACAATATGGTACTAATATAAGCAATAGAAGTAATTAAAGCAATTTGGGTTATACAATATTTAGAACTACAACATCTTAATTGGTAAGAAAAAAACGGCGACATAGTTAAGCCCTTGGTAAATTCTTGAAAGAAGACCGCTATATACAAACTTGTAATATCTCGATTATAAAAATAGAGAAATAAAAAAGATAGGCTAGATAAAGCATGATATATTAATACTCTTTTAAGCAAATAAGAATATTCATATTTTCGGCACAAAAACCCACCTATAAAACCTCCAAGGATTGTAGCACACATACCGAAAGCTTTATATCCAAGAGCTAAATCTTTCTTCGTATACCCAATATCGAGATAAAACATATTCGGCATAATTGACAGAAAATTATCTTGAAGACGATATAGAAGCATAAAACTAACAATTATTAGCCATTTAGGTTTCTTGACAAAATCATAAAAAGCATGCCAAAATCTATCAAAATCATTAATAATTATCTTATCTTTAAATTTAAGGGGATAGATTATAATTAATAATAATGATGGTATACATAAAATTGCCATAGCACGATAAACATCTTGCCAGGATATGATAGTAGATAAATATAACGCTCCTGAGCCTGCTATAAGTATACCTATTCTAAAGCCTGTAGTACAAGCTGCCTCACTTATGCCCCAATTTTTATTTGTAATCAGTAACATCTGTGATGATTGAAGTAACATATCATAAATGGACGAAAAAAATGCCACAACTACTAAGCATAAAGCAAATGGTATAAAATGAGTGTTAGGGTTAAAATTTGTTAGAACATATACACAAAAAATACAACTAACCAAAGCAATAATTAAACAATATTTATATCCCTGCTTACTTAAAGGAGCAAAACTTACTTTTTCAAGCAAAGGACCCCATAAAAATTTAAATATATGAATAAAATTCACTAAACTAAAAAGCCCGATAGTGATTTTATCAAAACCGGATTCTCGAAGCCAAAAAGAAAGAGTTGAACCGGTAAGTAAATAAATTAAACCTCCAGGAAAAGAAATTATTAATATAAAAAAAATATTAGATATATATTGAAATCGTGAAAAATTTAAACTTATGAATTTATCCTCCTTTAAAATATACGGTTGTCATTCCTGCAAAGGCATCGCCCGCATGGATATCTAATCGTCATTGCGAGCAGCCATAAGGCTACGTGGCAATCTCATGAAATGATAATAAACTCTTGAGATTGCTTCGTCAATTACTTAAGTAATTTCCTCGCAATGATATAAATGACGTAAATCTAAACTACGATACTTTCTTTCTTTTATTACCGTAGCTGTTACCATCAAAGGTTCTTTTACGGCTACTATCAAAAGCATTAAACTTTTTACCGTCACCGCCGGCTCTTTTACCGAATGATCTTTTACGATTATTTTTATCACTTCTAAACTCACTACGTAGCGTAGATTCTCCTTTATTTACTAGACGATCGATTGCACGCCATCTAATAACATCATCAGGAGAAATAAAAGACAACGCATGTCCGGTAGCCCCTGCTCTACCCGTTCTACCTATCCTATGTAAATAATCTTCAGGACACATAGGTAAATCATAATTAATAACATGCTGTGTATGAGGAATATCAAGCCCACGAGCTGCTACATCAGTTGCTACCATTATTCTATGGTTTGACTTACGAAATGATAAAATTACTCTTTCACGTTGACGCTGACTTAAATCACCGTGTATAGCTTCTGCTGTATGATTTTCATATTTCAACATTTTAGCTAATTGATCGGCAGAGCGTTTAGTCTTCACAAAAATAATGACCGATCCTTCCCTATTACCAAGTTGTTTAGTTAATTCACTAAATTTTTCTTTATCAGAAACATGCATTGATTCCTGTTTTATTTCTGCAGCTGCTTTATTAGTAGCACCTACCGTAATACGTACCGGATTGTTTAGATATTTTTGAGAAACAGCAATAATATGTGTTGGCATAGTAGCGGAAAACATTAAAACTTGTCTTTTGTCCGGTAAAAATTTATTGATTTCTTCTAATTGTTCTTTCATCCCCATATCAAGCATTCTATCCATTTCGTCAAGTACGGTTATGCCTATACGATCAATTTTTAGACTTCCCCTATTTAAGTGATCGATAATACGCCCCGGCGTACCGATAATCACTTTTGGATTCTTTTTTAATTGCATAAATTGTTTAGGCATCGGTTCACCGCCTATCAAAACTGCACTATTAATTTTATAGGATGTAGTTACTTTATTTAAAGTACTGTGTATTTGCGTTGCTAATTCTCTAGTCGGAACAAGAATTAAAGCAGTAGTTTTATTTTTAATAAATGAATCAATTAACGGCAATAAATAAGCAAGAGTTTTGCCTGAACCTGTTTGGCTAGAAGCGAGTATGTCCGATCCCGCCATTGCAACCGGAATCGATTGCTTTTGTATTTCAGTCGGCTCAGTTATATTCATTGTCTCGAGAGCAATAATTAATTCTTCAGATAAATTAAAATTTTTCATTATATAATCCAATATAGTTTTAAATCAAAATATGCACATTATTGATTAGACCTCTTAACATAACTCATTTCTTAAAGATATATGCGACATCGACGGCTCTCTCATCCTTACATACTTAACTATGTACGCTGCGTAGAGTAGCAGTTCTTATTCCCTTTATAAGATAAGTTATGCCAAGAGGTCTATTGTATAAAAAATAAGTTATAGTAAATTAAAATAACGACTTATATAATTATCCTGAATCAAAAAATATGCTTAAGCTAGATTACAAAACACCCACTAAATATATAAAACGATAATGAATAATGAAACTATTTTAGAATCTTATTCAAGCCAGAATAATATTATTAGATTTAGGGCATTTTCATGCCCTTTAGTAAAAATAATTTATTATACTTAAAATTATATAGGTTATTATAAGACAAAAACAAAATATTTACTATTTTGATAAAGATGACTAGGCTACCCTAAATTATAAACAATTTTGGATAGCTGCTTTTGGTATTATAAATTTATTTAATTCTGAGGTTAACAGCATAGGCTTTTCCTTGCTTTTCTTCAAGATCAAAAATTACATCTTGTCCTTCTTCAAGGCTATGTAAACCTGCTGCGTCTACGGCTGATTTGTGTACAAACACATCTTTGCCGCCATTGTCCTGTTCAATAAATCCAAAATTCTTTGTAGAATTATACCACTTAACTTTACCTACTATATTTGTAGCCATAAAAACCTTTATTAGATAGAAATTACTTATTTGAACTTAACACACGCTTATAATAACTAAAACTTAAATTTTACTTTAAGCCTTACTTAAATATAAGAGCTGATAAAATTCATTATGCAAAACTACCTTACCTTGCGGCATTTGTCAATAAACATGTCAATAACATGCAAGAGAAAGTATTACTTCCTGAAACTAATCTATCATATTATTACTATTTTGTCACTATTTAAGTTAATTATCTAATAAATTAATGAGTAAACTAATGATTTTAAATGTGTTTAATAACTTTTTCATATCAGACTAATATATTAACGATAAAAGTACTTGCTTTTTCGTATTTTTTTTATTAATCTGTCCACTTAACAAATGCAACCTTAATATCCACAGCTGCCCGCGTGATGGAATGGTAGACATAACGGACTTAAAATCCGTGGAGCGTAAGCTCTTGCCGGTTCAAGTCCGGCCGCGGGTACCATTCGCCATTTTTAGGCAAATTCACCAATGTATCAAACAGCGAACGCATCATAAAATCAAGCTTTTCAGGTTTCAATACTAAGTTCCCAAATATTAAATTTACTAAACGTCTTTTTTCGCTCACGCTGGAACTTTTAAATATCTTATAGGCACTTGAGGCTGTTGATATCAAGGAAACCTGTAGCGATAACCGAAATTAATGCCTAGCTGTGTGACCCTAATGTATTAATTCACATCGCAATATGAGTGAAACTGATTTAGAGATTGCCACAAAAAACTAACCACCAAGCCAATGCTATTTAATATGTTTACTTTAGCTGAACATTTGTATAAGACAATTGTCGGAATCAAGCAAATTACAATAGACGCATAGCATCACTGCTTAGCTTATTTTAGACTAAAGAAATCTAGCAAACAGAATAGATTGCAAAGGCAATAAGTAAAAGCTTTGCAGCGTTTTTTACTTAATAATACATACACTTTAATAAATGTTGTTTATTATATTGTGCTTTAGAATTTGTAGGATCAAGTTCAATTGCTTTATTATAAGACTCAAGAACTAAATTGTATTTACCTAGTAAATAGACAAAGCCGTATTTTTGAGTAAGATAGATTTATTAAATATATAATTATTGACTTATTTCCCCCCCCTATAAATTACTTCTCTCACATGATAATTAAACTCTATCATTAATATATAAGCTAATTTTAAAGAGTAAACTATAAAGAAGAAATTTTAACCTCTGAGTCTTATATTTGATGAAGAGGAAGAACAGGAATTAAAAGCTCAAAATGCATAGTTTTGACTAGTTTTTTAACTTTCTGTTATTTCTTTTTTAACTATATAGACGAAAAAGCAGCAGAATATAAACTACAGCAAGAAGCAGAAGCAAAAAAGTTAGATAAAGCTGAATGATACAAGCTATAATATTTCAGCAATTCTCAAATAATCTTGAGGGGCAAGATTTTCAGCACGATAATTATCATTGATTTTCAACTGAGTTAATACTTCATGTATATTAGGTACAAGATTTTTCAGTGATGATTTGATCATTTTCCGTCGTCCTGCAAAAGCAAGCTTTGTTATTTGCTCAACTTTATTTATCAGAGCAATAGACGGCGGATTTTCTAAAGGTATTAGTTTAACTATCGCAGAATATACTTTAGGAGGTGGATAGAAAGCAGTTGGCACTACGTCAAAGCACTTTTCCACTTTAGCTATTAACTGACATATTACCGATAACCTACCATATGCTTTAGTTGAGGGTATAGCACAAATACGTTCTACTACTTCCTTTTGTAACATTAGCGTCATACTAGTAATTAGCCGTGCTTCTTTCAGCCATCTAATCACTAACTCAGTACCTATATGGTACGGTAAATTAGAGATTATAGTTACTTTATAGTCAATTGATTTAGACTCGCCTATATCGTTCGCTCTCCTATTAGTTATAGGTTTCGCTTCTCGCTGCTTGTATGCAAATCCAACTGCATTGACTATATCATAGCTTAAATCGGTTAAATTTATTTTAAGAGCATCTTGTTTAATAATATTTAGATTAGGATAATATTCTTTAATCTCATTAAGGAGCGGGAGGCATCTCTCATCTGTTTCTATAACAGTTAAGGATTCAGGATTTTTCTGCAATATTGACCTAGTTAACCCTCCTGTGCCGGGCCCTATTTCTAATACTCGGCTATTTTCTGCCAGGTTACTTGCACGTACGATTTTATCACATAGACTACTGTCAAAAATAAAATTTTGTCCGTGCTTTTTAAGAGGATTAACTTGATGTAAAGCTGCGTGTTTTGCAATTGAAGGGAGCATAGGGTATTTCATTCCTGTGAAATCGGGAATCCAGTAAAACATATAAAAACTTGTTTTTATCAAATATAATTCTGTATTAATAATCAAGGTTATTTTTCTAGATTCCCGCCTACGCGGGAATGACATAGAATAACACACACTAAGACGGCAGCATTATTTTTATAGCTGCTTTCTTACGCATATTTTCAAACATTTTTTGTGCTTTTTGCGAAATCTTTTTATTGGTTAGGAAATTTACTACATAATTATTTTCATCTTCATTAACATTTAAGATTTTTTTGCTGCACACTAATGTTATTTCAAATTTGTTATTTACTTCAAAAACATTACTTGCTTTATCAGGAGTTAAGTCCTTTACAATAGTTTGTTTTACGCCTTCTATCTTGCTAAGCTTATCAGTAATAATTTGCATAGTAGCAAAATTATCATAAAGCGATTTTTTAACATCCGCACATTTTTTTAGTCGATTTTTCAAATTATTCATCTGCGTAAACGCTTTATTGCCACCATCTTTAGATGTAAATACTTGCATTAAAATTTCTACGTCTTTTTGATCGCTAGATAAAATTGCAACATCTATTTCTTTATTACTTACTTGTACCGATCTTGATAGACTTGATAAAATATTCATTTTAATCAACTCGGATTTAATTTGGGAAATAAAACTATCAGGATTAACCGATCTGCTTTTTAGATACTGAAGAAGAGAACCGTGAGGCATTTTATTACGATCTTCAATAGACTTAATAGCGTTCTCTATCTCTTCTTGTGGAATTTCTCTATCTCCTGCATATTGAAAAAGCAAAGATTCGTCAATTAAGCTCTTAAGTGCTAAGTCACTTAGCTGCTTATCTTGAGCAAGCGTTAGACTTTCAACATTATTTAGTGCCATAATCATTTTTTTTCTAGCACGGAACTCATTAAGAGTAATAGGTTCATCATTTACGAATGCTACTATATTCGGTAATGATGCTTGTGCTACATTAAAAGTAAAAAAAACGGTAATGATTAATAATAATTTTTTCATGTGATACTCTGAATAAGTGACCAGTAAGTAGACGAAGTTTTATTTGGAAAAGAACAAGGAGTCTATAAGTCAAGGAGCGGAGCGTACATTTAGTACGTGAGCACCGCAGAACTTATAAGACGACATAGCCAATTTTTCAAATAAAACGAGTATACTCACATGTTTAAAACTTTTAAACCGATAGAAATAGTCGGCGAAGAGGTAGTCTTTTTGATTCCTCTATTTCCATCGGCTAGATAATCGGAATAAATCTTTGCAGTAATTCTAACACAATCTTTAGCATATGTCATCCTAATAGTTCGAGTAAGTAAATTTGGAGATCGTCTAGAGAGATCAATGCGTGCACCAAAGCCTATAGTCCAATTTTCCGCTAGCTGATAATTTATGTCTCCATAAAATTGTCGTACTCTATTATTTGAAACCTTTATACTTTCTACGGAATAATATTTGTTAAGATTGATAAGCTGAATAAAACTACCTAGAAAGTTAATCTTATCATAGTTAAAATTTCCGCCCACTTCATCCCTAATAGGTCTGAAATATCTATCTTTCCGAAAACTATAAAACACTTCTAAATTATTAGAAAGATTAACTAGTATCTGCCCTACATTTTCCTTATCATCAGCTGGCAAATCTATACTACATCTTGTATTACGGGAGTGTCCTAAAAATAATTTTAAATAATTTTCTTCTTTAGCAATACTAGTATTTAAGCCGTAACTTAATCTATTACCGAAATCATGGCAATCAATACCGCTATAACGGTTGGATAAAAAGATATTTTTTTCGGATAATTCATATTTAGCAGGATCAATTATAACAAATTTTTTATCTTTATTAGATAGTTTACGTCCCATAGTAAAAGAAACTACCGGCTCAATAAGTAAATTTATCGTTTTTGTTATATTGCCTACTAACGGATAACGCCATAAAGTTTGCAATTCCGGTATATTCCTTTGAAATGATTTACTTTCTCTCGGCTTATCTACATAAGCCCGCCTAGCAAGATAAAAATCGCCTCTATCTTTAGCAGCAAAATCAACAATTTGTCCTGAAGCAGTCAGCACATTATGCATAAAGGATAGTTGCAAAGAGGTTCTAGCAACTTGTTTTCCTATTCTTTCTTTGTACATTAACGTATTATTTTCAACAATGATATGGCTGTTGTCATTATCATTCAAATTTATCACGTTTTTTGTATTGATTTTTGGTAATACTAGAGGATCGGTATATTTACGAGCATTACTACCTAAGCCTTGAAAACTTAATCCTTCCGCCGAAAAATAATCAGCCTCATGAATTTTATTTAAGAATATTTTAGAAGTTAAATATGAAGCGTAGTTATTATAATAATTTTTTAAATACGCTTTATCCGATGTACGTTCCACCCTGAAACCGTAATCATAAACTTTATCGGTACTAATAAAATTACCGCTTGCTATATAATGATAAGAAGAAACTTTTTTATTTTTCACTACACTTCCATCTTTTTCTAGAAAATACGGTAATTTACCGTAACTAACTTGAAAATTCATATTATCGGTATCATTCAGGCGATAACGTGCTTCTAGGTCATAAGTTTGATATTTACTAAAAATTCTTGGAGTGAGAGTAAAATCGATATTAGGTTTTGCACGTAGATATAGGGGGATGCCAAACCCTTTATTTTTGACGTCAGGTACCAATAATCCAGAAGTTGCAGGGGCCGTATGAGTCGGATGGGAAAAATACGGTAAGTAACAAATCGGTACACCGTATACTTCAAAAAACACGTTTTTATAAACTACTCTATGCTCTGCGGAATGAATATAAGTATCCTTAGCAGCAAGGTGCCAAATAGGGTTTCTATTACAAGTAACATCACAAGGGGTAAACTCAGCATGGTGCAGCTTAAGATTATTTGCATCTATTCTTTCGGCAAGTTTAGCAATTAAAAGATTATTATCACCCGAAAGCAAAATGAATTCCGATATGATACCTTTCTTAAATTCATCTTTTAAAACCGCTTTGTCTCCCTCTATTATCCGATTTTGTTTATCCTTAATTCGGATATTACCTTCTGCCCATAAAATATCGTTTTCTATATCATAAAGTAAATTATCTGCCGTTAATAAATACTCATCCGTGATAATTCTTATATTACCTTTAGCATATATCAAATCCTGATTTTCATTATACTCTACGAAGTCAGCTATAATATTGCTTATTTTAATATATTGACCATGCTTAGAAAGAGCGGCAAAACTTACCAAAGAAAATATTATGATAATAAGCAAACATATTATTCGCAGTAGCATTTATATTAATAAATATATTTTAATAGTAAAAAATAATAGCAAGCTATTAGCAATATATCAAATAATAAAAAATTGTGCTTGCTCTTTTGTAGTACAAGGTTATTCTATGGAGATGATAATCATCATTGCGAGGAGATGCATAGCATCGACGTGGCCATCTCATGAAGTAGGATAAACTCCTGAGATTGCTTCGTCAAAACTTATAGTTTCTCCTCGTAATGACGAATAATGTGTTACCCTCAGCACAAAAAACCAAGTACTAATAAAATGCTAGACAATTTCATTGCGCATCAAGCAACCAAAGAGTTTTCAGTTAGTGAGATTTCTAATAAAATCAAAGAGCTATTAGAAAATAATTTTGGCTATATTAAGGTAAAAGGCGAAATTTCAGGCTTAAAAATAGCAAACTCAGGTCATGCTTATTTTAACTTAAAAGAAAATACCGCCATTTTAGCCTGTACTTGCTGGCGTCCTATTCTTGCTAAAATCAAATTTCCTTTAAATGACGGCATGGAAGTAGTAATTAGCGGTAAACTCTCAAGTTATGCAGGTAATTCACGTTATCAATTATCGGTAGATAATTTGCAACCCACAGGATTTGGAGCTATGCTGCAAATTCTAAATGAGCGTAAAGCAAGGCTCGAGCAAGAAGGCTTATTTAATAAAATACGTATTCCTATACCCTTTTTACCTGATAAAATAGGCGTTATCACTTCAATAACCGGTGCTGTTATTAAAGATATTATTCATCGTATTCGCGAACGTTTTCCGACTCGGATAATAATATGGCCGGTTAGCGTACAAGGCGAAAATTCTGGCAATGAAATTGCTGAAGCAATTGAAGGATTTAACAATTTAGAAGAGGTAAATAAACCAAGTGTTATAATCGTTGCTAGAGGTGGCGGTTCTATAGAAGATCTTTGGTCATTTAACGATGAGATATTAGTACGTGCTGCTTATAACTCAAAAATTCCTATTATTTCCGCAGTAGGTCATGAAGTGGATTATACTTTAATAGATTTAGCAGCCGATAAAAGAGCTCCAACACCGACTGCTGCCGCAGAATTTGCTGTACCGGTATGCTCTATTGTAAATAATACGCTACAATCTTATGAAAAAATATTATTGAATAATACTAGCCGGTTAATTAAATATCACGAACAAAATATAGTAAATTACGATAAAATACACAGATATCTCTCCCACTATATAAATAATAGGCAGCAATTACTGGACGAAACCGGTTTTAATTTACTAGATGCTTTACAGTGCTTTATTGAACTACAAGAAACAAAGATTAAATCTTTTTCTAAAGAAAGAGTTAACCCTGCTAAAATAATCAATTACAAAACATTAGAATTAACACATCAAACAGCTTATCTATCAAAATCAGCAAATAATACCTTGCAAAACTTTGAGTATAAATTAGAATTAAATAGTACGTTACTTGCAAGCCTTGATTATCACAACGTATTAAAACGAGGTTTTGCTATAGTGAAAGGAGAAACAGGTAATTTTTTATCTTCTAAAATTACTGCTGCGCATGAAAAAATTTTTAATATTAAATTTTCTGACGGTGAAATTAAAGTATTTCGTGCTTAAAGGCTTTGGTTTTTATACTGCTCATGTCTAAAAATTTGTATGCTTTAAGCATAGGGACGAACGAACAATAAGCAATTTTAGAATGTGAAGGGACAGCTGGTAAAAAAACTTTGATAAATGCATGGTATGTAAATGAGCCTTATCAATACTTAATTGCTGCTTCCAACGGTCATACTACCGTTTCCGGTATGGATATAGAATTAATGAACGCTATTGCTGCAAAAATAGGTATCAATATTGAGTACAATCAAGATAGCTGGTATCAAGATCAATTAGATATTTAAAGCGGCAATGCCGACATGACAGCAGGAGCTACTTATACTACTGAGAGGAGTTGCAATGGTTATTATTCACAAAATTGAGCCTCTAAGTTTTTGGAGACCGTTTTTTGCTTTCATTACAGCTAATTGCGATACAATATTACGAGATTTTATTATGAAAGAAAATTCAATTAAGAGGACACCAAGAGGAGTTAGTATTGAAATCACTGTATTTATGGGGTATAGCTTTTAGCATATTATTAGATATGTACAGTAGTAATCCAAATTATCATACAATGAAATATTCAATGAGTATAGTAATTGCCAGAGCATTTATTACTAGTCTCTTAGTTTATCATTTTGGTTTTCTTGAGTGGCGATTCCGTAATACAAAATTAGAAGATATAGCAAAACAAACATGAAGATAGCTACTTGGAATATTAATTCCATAAAAACAAGACTTAATTTATTGCGTAATTTTTTATCTAAAGAAAATCCGGATATTTTATTATTGCAAGAAATAAAATGCGAAACCGCAAAATTTCCTTTTGATGCATTATCCGATCTACCTTATAATTCTTATGTTCACGGACAAAAATCATATAACGGCGTTGCTATAATTTCAAAATTTCCTGCCGATGAAATAATTAAGGATTTTCCAAATAATTACTGCAGTAATCAAGCAAGATTCTTAGAAATAAAATTATCATTACCTATAGGGTTTTGTAATATAATCTCGCTCTATGCTCCTAATGGTTCATTTGTCGGTAGCGATAAATTTGTAGCAAAACTAGCATTTTATGATAATTTTATCAATTATCTATCAACTAAAAAATCTTTTGACGAAAAAACTATCATAGGCGGTGATTTCAATATTGCACCGTTCGATATAGACGTATATTCACCTAAGCTACTGGCTGAAACTACTTGTTTTACTGAGGTTGAACAAAAAACATTACGCACTATTCTAAATTCCGGATTTGAGGATTTATACAGATTAATGCATCCGAGTAAACAAGAATTTTCATGGTGGGATTATAGAGCCGGATGTTTTGAACAAAATAAAGGTATGAGGATTGATATGATTCTTGGTTGTAATAATACAATTGACTATTTAGAAAATTGCTATATGGATTATAATTTAAGGACTCAAGAAAAACCTTCAGATCATATACCGGTAATTGCGAGTTTTAAGGGATAGTCAATGTGGAATGTTGCTATCTTAGGATGCCGTATGTCATTCCCACGTAGGCGGGAGTCCAAAAAAATAGCTTTAATATTGATATAGGAGTTACATAATTTGATAAAATAACCATATAAAAACAAGTTTTTATATGATTTTAATGGATTCCCGCCTACGCAGGAATGACATAGACCACTTTTTAAAAATAAATATATGTCTCCAAAATTCATGACATTTTACGAAAAATATATGACAATTGTCGGTACAATCGGCAATTTTATGTTCTATGTACAGGCTCATAAGATTTTCACCTGCCAATCTGCGGCTTCTGTTTCTATGCCCGCCTTTACTATAAGTGCTATTGCTCTTTGTAGTTGGCTTATATACGGCATATTAATAAAAAATACACCTATTATAATAGCAAATATAGTAGGTTTTATCGGGGCATTATTAGTTCTCTTAACCATAATAATATATTAAATAATGACTAAGAAAATCATTACTTTAGTTGGCCGTCCGAATGTAGGCAAATCAACGCTTTTCAATAGATTAAGCATACGTAAAAAAGCTATCGTTCACGATTTGCCAGGTGTCACTAGAGATAGAAAATATACAGACGGCAAAATCGGCTCTTTTGAATTTTTGTTAATTGATACCCCAGGACTTGACGAGAATCCTAATAATATGGGAGAGAGGTTAATGGAGCAGACTACTAAAGCAATTTTAGAGGCAGATTTAATTTGCTTTATGGTTGACGGTAGAAGCGGAATATTACCTGATGATAAGCTACTTAGTAGTTTTGTTAGAAAATATAATAAGCCTACTATATTGGTCGTTAATAAATGCGAGAAAGCTTTTGATTTTGATAAAGAGTACTACAAATTAGGGCTTGATAGTATGATAGCTATCTCTGCCGAGCATGGCACAGGCTTAATTGATTTATATGACAAAATTATTGCCAAGTTACCTGAAGAAGAATCAATCGAGACAAATATAGCCGATCCAATTAAAGGAGATTGTTTGCAGATAGTAGTTAGTGGCAGACCTAACGCCGGAAAATCTACTTTTATAAACGCTCTTATTAATGATGAAAGATTATTAACCGGTCCTGAAGCCGGCATTACTCGTGAATCAATTGAAATTGATTGGCAATATAAAAATAATCATATTAAATTGATTGATACGGCAGGACTCCGCAAGAAATCTACTATTACAGAGTCTTTAGAAAAATTATCGGCATCGGATACTATTAACAGTATTAAATTTGCTAATACCGTAATCTTAATGATTGATGCTTTAGCTCCTTTAAAACAGCAAGATTTAAATATTGCAAGCCATGTGGTAAATGAAGGAAGAAGTATAGTTATAGTAGTAAATAAATGGGATTTAGTTAAAGAATCCGAAAAAGAAGCATTTCAGGAAGAATTTTATTATCAGATAAATACTCATCTGCCTCAAGTGAAAGGTATCCCCGTTCTATTCATTTCAGCAATAAATAAACAAAATATTGAACAAGTGCTAGATGCTTGTCTTAAAATTTATAAAATTTGGAATAAGAAAATAACTACTAGCAAATTAAATGAATGGCTTAATTTTACTACGGAAGCACATCTGCTGCCTTTACAAAAAGGAGGCAGAAGAGTGCGTGTAAAATATATGACTCAAACAAAAACCCGCCCCCCTACTTTCAAGCTATTCTCCAATAATCCGGAAAAAATTACCGATAGCTATACTAGGTATTTAGTAAACAATATGCGTGAGGCTTTTGACATGCCGGGCATTCCTATTAGATTCATTTACGTAAAAACTAAAAACCCGTATGTGTAGTTTAAAATTAATTAATAACAGTTTAGTTATTAGCACCGAAAAATCTGAATTAGATATATTACTAGATAATATTACTGATTCTAATTGTCATCATGAATTTATTAAGTAATGATAAGACTAAAGGTAATGAAATATGGTAACTTATATACTTTAACCAAGCTGTAAATTAGATAAGCTCGCTATTCCAACTACACTTATTTTTTCTGTTTTTTTATACGTATTATTCCCAGCGGTAACAATATATAAATGTTCTAACTGCAAATCGGCAAGAACGGTATGCATTGATTTAGTAATACTAGGAGCATCAGCATTTTGTACTTCAAAGCCGTATTTCTTACCATTCTTAATAATTAATAAATCTAATTCTGCTCCTGTTTGCGTTCGCCAAAAAAAATACTCTGCATCCGTTTTAAATTTACGTATTAACTCCTCTATTACAAACCCTTCAAATGAAAGACCGCGTTTTGGATGAACATACCAATCATGTTCGTGAATCCCTAATAATGCATGTAGTATTCCGCTATCTCGTATATAGACTTTTGGTGCTTTCACTTGACGTTTTGAGATATTTTCATACCAAGGTTTTAATAGCCGAATCATAAAAGTTTGCTCTAATATTTCAGTATAACGTTTTATAGTCATATCCGTTAAACCGAGCGACCTTCCAAGCTCGCTATAATTTAATAATTGCCCATGATTATGAGCAAGCATCATCCATAACTGCCTCATTACATGTGCATTAAGAGATATTCCTAAACTAGGCAAATCACGCTCGATAAAACTAGTGATGTAGCTATTACGCCATCTAAGACTTTGGACATAATTTTTTGCTAAATATGATTTAGGAAAACCACCTCTTAACCATAACTCCCTAAAATCATTTATCTCTATTAAATTGAACGGAGTAAGCTCCATATATTCAATACGGCCGGCTAATGATTCTGAACATTGTCGCAATAATTCTCCAAAAGCACTACCTAATATTAAAAATTTTTTGTTTGCATAGTCAGCAAGAACTCTTAAATAAGGAAAAATTTCAGGTTGTCTTTGAATTTCATCAATTACTATTAAACCGTTTAAAGGCTCAAGAGTGGTTTTAAGATTCTTAAATTGATCTAAGTGAGCTGGATCCTCAAGGTCAAAAAAGTAGCTCTTTTCATCTTCTTTAAGCTGTTTAATATAAGCGTGAGCTAAAGTAGTTTTACCACATTGCCTTGGACCGAGAATGGCACAAATAGGGAATATCTCAAGGGCACCTGTGATATGTGTTAAATAATAATTTCTGTCTATCATCCTTGTAATTTCATAATGACACTTTGAATTTACAATATAATTTTAATCAAATAATAGCAAGATGTTTCTAGGTCCTGTGCACTTTTGATTAATAATTATAATTATTAGATCTTTTTAAACGAAAATTAATAAGATTTTTGAAGGAATAGTTATGCATATTTCAAAAAAATTTGATAATTTCCAACTAAAAAGAGCCATAATTATGATTATTCTATTAAAAGTGCACAGGACTTAGGCTCCTCTACTGGATTTTCCTATCTCTCTTTGTCTTTCTTCTAATACCTTAATGCGGTCCTACCGCTTCTTTATTTTTACTAAATTTACTTTTTCCTAAATTAACTATAGTTTCTGCTACTACTCCTAGCACTTTTGGATCTGATAATAATTTTACCGTATTCATGTTTGCTAAATTTATCGGCAATTTGCATTAATTCAGGTGCATGTTTACTTACCGGCTATCTTTACTAATTTTTCACCGTCTAATTTTAATTTTTGACCCTTAGGTGTTTTATTGCAAAACTCATCTACAACTGGTCCTAAACTACTTGCATGTTTTGTTAATTAGTTCAGGAAGGTCTTTTTCAATTATTTTTCTTATTTCCGGATTATGGTTTTTAATTTGTATCAAAGGACTAATCAACTCCTTTACCTCTTTTACCTTGTCTTCTTTTGATTTCTCTTCCTTTGGCAGTGGCTTAATTAACTGAAATTTTTGTATTATATCAGCAACTTCATCGCTATCAGGAAGAGCGAGGCTTGCAAGTTTAGTAATTGACGGCAGAGCATCTTTTAAAAAAGACGTAAATGCATCTAATGCCTTATGTATAAACTCCGGATCTTTCCCTTGTGATTCTATTCTTTCCGTTACTTTAGGATGTTTTAAAACATCTAATATATTCTGTTTATTACTATCTAAATATCGCGGTAATTTTTTTCTAAAACAGGAGATAAATTATCAATATTTTTTTTGGCATTTTCAACTAACTCTACTATTTGAGGTTTTTTGCCTTTTAATAAATCTTTTTTAGTTTCAGTATCTAACCCTTCCATATTTAGGTTAATTTTAGTCCAACGCTGATTTGCTTTAAGCTGACTATAAGCTTTTATAGCTGAAGGAGTACTTTCAATTAATTTTTCGCTAGAATTTACAAGTAGTGCTACTGTATTTGCAATTAATTCAGGTTTAGCGATTTTTTGTGCTTTAAATGTCATGTATATTTTTAATATAGCACCTTGAGATGACGCGTTTTTTTGTTTAATATTCTTATATATTTCTTGTACTTTTGGGTTTAAATCGCTTTCTAGTGCTTTAGATATTAAATCTACTCCTAGTGTAGATAATTCTCTGATAAATTTAGGACTTATTTTGTCTAATACATTTATTTTTTCTGTTTCGGAAGTTTGAAAGTTTTTTGTTATTTTGCTAAGCCTCTTATTTAAAATAGGCGTGCGAAGATATAACTTTAGACTGTAAAAGAGTTTCTTTTGAACTATTGGATATAGTTTCGGAATGTAAAACAGAAGCACATTTTTTTATAAGCGATGCTGCATCTGCTATCATCTTGCAACCAGCTTCAATAGAACCTACACTAGTGGTAGCACTTCTCGCTTTTCTGAGGTTATTAAGCTCCAATGCAAGATCAGGTAAAACTTGAGAAGCCTCCCAGGTAAACTGCAATGCACTAGGAACATTCCCGACTGCTTGGATAACACTTTGTATTATACCTAAATTATCTTTATTAAGATCTAGATATCGTTTATTTAACTGATCATATTTTTTGTTACCTGTGTCAGCTCCAAGAGCTAAATATCCAACTTGAACCCACGACAGGTTTTTATATTCTTCATCAAGCTGTTGCCTTATATTATCAATGGATTCCTGCTCTTGCTCTTGGCTTTTAGACATTTAAATACCTTTATATAATTTAAAGGTTTATAAAATATTACTTTTTAATTTTTGTTAATTTTAAAAGTCATGGTTATCTTGCAATGGTTTTTTACTATAATTTTTCATTTACCGGTAAATCCATACTAACCTCTCCACACAATAAAACAATATTCTCCATTACCTGAGGATCTATATCCGGGTTGTTATACTCTTTATTTTTCTGAATCCAGTAATAGTAAGGGTCAGGCCATAATTCCATGATTTTCGGTAAAGATTTTTGCTGTATAGTACCGACATTATACTCGCGTTTTAAAACTTCAGCTGGCATTCACCCTACATCACCAATAAAATATATTTTTGAGAAATGCAAAATCGATTTAATATTATTATCGGGATCTATATGGATTTATAATATTCACGTTGTACATCATTAAGCAATTTCGCTACTATAAATGGTTTATCGAGATGTCTTTCTATACTTACTAAAGCTATATTTTCTAAGTTTTCGGGATATTAAACAATTTTATCTAAAACCATTAATTTTTCAAACTCTTCCTCTCCTATTTTTTCTTTTAGGTCTCTTGTATATTTTTATTCTTTATCTGAAGGAAATACTAATTTATCATTTTTACAATGAACCAAAAAAGGAGTAGTAATAGGATATTTAATAAATAAATCTTTTAGTTTCATAATAAAAAATTTCTTAATATATAAGGCTAATTTTTTATATGTCAAATAATATCCTCTAGACTATCTAGGTCATGCTTTACCAATCGTAACAACTTCGCTTCAGGGCTTAGATTTTTCACGGCCCATTTTTTAATCCAAGGTTCGGCGAGCTGCCACATATTAACATTACCGTCTAACTGTCTGCCTATCCCTTCCACCATTATTAAAGTCTTTTGCAATAGCAACAACTCCGGTTGTACTTCCATGCCGAAATCTTCCGTGATTTTAAATAAATGTGCAAGCAGCTTACCTATGGAAATATTTTTTATGGGCGTCCCTACTATAGGCTCGGTAACTGCTCTACAACTTTGAGCGAATAAAGCTAAATCGGTATTTGATGGGATATAGCCGGCTCTTAAATGTACTTTAGCAACTAATTTATAATCACGCCTTAAAAAGCCAAATAGACTTTCGGCAACGGCTAAACGATCTTTTTCTTTAAGTCTGCCCATAATACCGAAATCAAGTAAAATTATTTTACCTTGCTTATTCACTAAAATATTCCCTGCATGTAAATCAGCATGAAAAAATCCGTCTCTATAGGCTTGATTGAAAAACATTACGGCAAAATCCTGAGATATTTTTGCAGGCTCTAACCCCATTTCCTTTAGTAGCAAAGTATCATATATAGAAGTGCCGTCTAACCACTCGGTGGTTAGTATATTTTCTGATGTTAAATCCCAATATATTTTAGGGATTATCACGTTAATATCATTTCGCATATTATCCGTAAGCTCAGAAGCTGCTGCCGCCTCTAAACGTAAATCAAGCTCAAATTTCATAGTTTCATGAAATTTATCGACTACTTTAATCGGTTTGAGCCTTTTTGCTTTAGAAAATTTTGAGATAATTTTTGCAAGAAAATATAGCAGCTTAATATCTCTGTTATATTTTTTATGAATACCCGGACGCAAAATTTTTACCGCAACATATTCACCGGTTATAAGTTGTGCTTTATGTACCTGCGAAATTGATGCGGCAGCGATGGGGGTATCGTCGAGGTGTAAAAAAGGGAGGGCGTCATGGCTCACAGTCATAGACTGCGTGGCAATCTTTTGTTTGCTTGCTGAGATTGCTTCGTCGACATAAATGTCTCCTCGCAATGACGTTATCAACCTTCTCGCCACCCCACCATCAAACGGAGGTAGCTTATCTTGCAGTAACCTTAAATGACCTGCTATCTCTGCTCCTACTAAATCGGCTCTTGTCGAAAGAGTTTGTCCAAATTTTATATAAATAGGTCCAAGATCACTTAAACAATCTATTAAGCGTTTGCCGTAATCTTCCCGTGATTTTTTTATTAACGAGACCGGAGCAAAAAATAAGGCTAATATATAACCGATAAACCTGCAATATTTAGGGCTTCTTGAATCAATTAAGATTTGCTTTTTACTGATGATACGAAAAATACGTATTAAATTAAAAAAATTACTTATCATCTATTATATACTCCGAAGTAAAATAAAGAATAGTATACGAAGATCAACTGCAAAAAGAGCAAGGAGTTCATAAGTCGAGGAGCGGAGCGTATACTTAATACGTAAGTACCGCAGATCTTGTAGAACGACGTAGCCAATTTTTGAAGTTCATCGAGTATACGCACTGTGGATAGCAACTATTCCGCCACTTAGATTTTTATAACCGACTTCCTCAAAACCGGCGTCTTTAATCATTATTCTAAACTCGTCTTGTGAGGGGAATAAATCTATACTTTCGACCAAATATTCATATGCCTCTTTATTACCCGCTATCATTTGACCAATACTCGGTATAATATTAAATGAGTAGAATTTATAGAAATCTTTTATGTACCCTTCCTTTACTTTTGAAAACTCAAGACATATAAACTTACCCATTGGCTTTAAAACCCTATATGCTTCCTTTAAAGCCGTATTTATAT
>NZ_BCMR01000020.1:0-12532 GCF_001653015.1 Rickettsia sp. Tenjiku01 | reverse complement strand
TAAGGTTACATATCGCCAGTCATGTTCTAATATATAAGCATAAAAAAATATCCCGGCAAATATAATTAATATTAAACCTATAATATTTTTAAAGGATAATATTGACTTTAATTTTATCATCTTTCATCTCAAATTGTATTTCTTCTGCCGATGTGACGTTTTTTAAATCTTCTGCTAATTCTGCAGATAATACTATGCCGCTAACTTCAAGCAATTTTATTGGAGCTTTTATAGATAGATTCTTCTCAGCTTTGAATTTTCTGACGATATCTAGTATTTCAAGCAGCCCTTCTGCACCTTTTGCATTGATTTCATAATTTAAGTCACTGTAATTAACCCAGCTATTTTTAACATGAATAGAATTTTCACTATATAATATTTGGTATAATTCTTCGGTAATATGCGGCATGAAAGGTGCAAATAGTTTCAGTAACGTTTGCATAACATGATATAAAGTTAATATGCTACTATATTGTCCTTGTGGATTTTTGTGTTCCTCATCATAGCTTCTTGTTTTGCTTATTTCTAAATAATTATCACAAAATACCACCCAAAAGAATTTTTCCGTCAGATGCATAGCATTTGCATATTCGTAGTTTTGTAACTCATTTGTAGCTAGCTTAACTAATTCCACTAGCTTATTAACAATCCATTTATCAAACTCGTTAGTGATTTTTTCTTTAATATCAAGTAAACTCGCTTTTTTATCTTCACCTTTCAGTTTATCAAAATGTATAAAAACAAATTTAGCGGCATTCCATAGCTTGTTAACAAGCCTTTTGCCATTTTTCATAACGTCTTCAGAATAGGCGGTATCAGCACCTAGCTTTGAATTTGCCGACCAATAACGTATCACGTCGGAACCATATTGTTCTAACAGTTTTTCAGGAACTAAAACATTGCCCTTAGATTTTGACATTTTACTTCGATCTTCAGCTAAACACCAACCGCTTACCATGATGTTTTTCCACGGCAAAGTATTTTGGTGTAAATGAGCTTTTAAAATAGTATAGAACGCCCAAGTTCTGATAATTTCATGTGCTTGAGGTCTTAAATCCATCGGAAATAATTTATCGTGCCTATCTTTATTAACAGCGAAATCATCAGAAAGCCCATGAGTAGAAAGTTGAGGCGAAACGGAACTTGTTGCCCAAGTATCCATTACGTCATAATCAGGTTCTACTTCCTCTTTACTATAACCTATAGGTAAATCTTTTAACGGATCGATAGGTAGCTGCGTAACATCGGCATATAAGATTTTGCCTTCCTCACCTA
Organism: Rickettsia sp. Tenjiku01; assembly: GCF_001653015.1. Lineage (NCBI taxonomy): Bacteria > Pseudomonadati > Pseudomonadota > Alphaproteobacteria > Rickettsiales > Rickettsiaceae > Rickettsia > Rickettsia sp. Tenjiku01. The sequence goes on along the minus strand of NZ_BCMR01000020.1, from coordinate 11,257 downwards.
CTCTTTTAGAGTACCAAACAGGGAAAGGCACACCAAAATAACGCTGCCTACTTATACACCAATCCCAACTAATGGCATTAATCCAATTCTCTAAACGAATCTTCATATTTTTAGGATGCCAATTTAACTCATTCGCTCTTTTAAGCAATTCTTCTTTATGTGATATAGTTTTAACGAACCATTGCGGTACAGTTAGTATCTCAAGAGGAGCACCTGACCTCTCGGCACATTTAACGGTATGAGTGATGTCTTCTTGTTTAATAAGCAACTCTTGTTCTTTTAAAATATCTATTATTTTTGTTCGCGCTTCTTTAATTTTCAACCCATCTATAGAAGTTTCATGTTGGAAGTCTATTGTACCTTTTTTAGTGATAATAGTTTTTAAAGGTAGATTATGCGTCTTCCACCAAGTAATATCCGTTTGATCACCAAACGTACAGCACATTACCAGTCCCGTACCTTTATCTTGTCGTACTAAAGGGTCAGCAAGCAGTGGAACTTGCTCATTAAAAAGTGGGGTTATAGCTGATTTACCTGCTAGATGCTTATAACGTCCATCGTCAGGGTGATAAAATACGGCTACGCAAGCCGGTAATAACTCAGGTCTGGTAGTGGCTATAGTAAGCGGGTCTCCTTGCTCGGTTTTAAACGTAATATAATTCATGAAAGAGGTTTTTTCCTTATCCTCAATATCGGCTTGGGCAAGAGCTGTACCATCTACTGGATCCCATAAAATCGGTTGATTAGTACGATAAATTTCTTCTTTTTGTACTAAATCAAGAAAAGACATTTGTGATATTTTTCGTGATAACGGACTAATAGTTTGGTACTCTAAACTCCAATCAACCGATAAAGCTATTTGGTTAAATAGACTTCTAAACTTTTCTTCTTCACTTTCTACTACCTCTGCGCAAATTTTTATAAATTCAGATCGATCCATATTATAAGCTTTGATCTGTTTCTGCTTTTCAACAAGTCTCTCGGTTGGTAGCCCGTTATCGTCAAAACCCATAGGATAAAAGATATTTTTACCCATCATACGCTGAAAACGTACAATAAAGTCGGTTTGCGTATAGCTATAAACATGACCGATATGTAACTGCCCTGAAACTGTCGGAGGTGGAGTATCGATTACATAGGTTTCTTCTTTTGCAACGTTTGGATTATAAGCATAAATTTGTTTCTCTTGCCAAATTTGCTGCCACTTTTTTTCATTTTCGGTAAAATTATAATTTTTTGGAAATTCTTTCATAGATTTTGTAGTTGATTCAAGAATATTATTATAAAGGTTATATGTGATTATGACAATAGATGCTTTTCTTTGGGAGGATATGGATATTTAGGATTTGTGCAAGTGGTGCTTGCATGATTAATTACTTATTTACAATTGAGCGAACGAAAGTTTCGTGAAGACCTGTAATTTTGGCAATAACAGGAATTTTAAAGCCCTGACTGAACATTTCCTTCGCTATAATTACTGCCTTATTATGTTTGCCCTCAGCTTTGCCTATCTCAATACCCTGTTTCCTTCATCTCTATATGTATCAGCGATAGTTTTCATAATAGGATCCTTATCTTGCGCTAATAGATGTGTATCCAATACTTCTACTAATTCCGGTTGTTTTTGTTTTTATAATTTTGCGTTAGTATATCATAAGAACGAGCTTAGGTAAATATAACCTTTTTCTTTATCCAATATTATAATATGCTTAAACTCTGTTAAAAACTTCTCCCATAGTTTTATCATATCCTGCATATTGGATATGCTGCATCATATATTCTAGCATACCTAAATGTTTTTTCTTGACGATGTCATCATCTGTCATAGTTTGCAAATCTACTAATTGATAATCTTCCGCCATTAATTTCTTTGCCATCACACTATCAGTAAATAAACTCCACAGATTTCTTGGAGCATTATAAATTTCTTTACCGTTGTAAATAACTAAATTATAGACTAGCGGTAATTTATCCTTTCCTTGCTTATGTCTTTCACATAATAATAGTGTATATTTCCATAACCGCAAAGCTGTCCAATAATCAATTGTTGATTGGGCCTCTACTAATACATAAACAAATGCTTCTTCTTTATTATTGGTGCTAATTTTATATGTTATATTACTATATTTCTTATTTAAAGATTCCTCAATACAGCTTTCTTGTTCTACCGTTATTTTTGATAAATCTACTAAACTCTTAAAATCATCGGGTAAATAATATTCCAAAAATTCTTGTGCTGATACCGGGTCGTTCATTATTATTTTTACTAATGAATCATGTTTTAATTTTTTAGCCATAAAAATCTAGTAGCTTTATTTTGTGGCGTATTTTATCTTAAATTATCTATAATATCCATATTTATTTAAATTTAAAGTTTAATATGCTAATTCTAGACAAACTTTTGCTTACCTTAAAATTAATGCGTGCAGATAAGCTGGTAGCTTATTTGCTGGTTTTTTTTCCTGCTTTATTTGGGTTACTGCTTGCAAACCCCTCAAGAACGGAGTTAATACATTTATTACCGTTATTTATTTTAGGTAGTATAACAGCTAGAAGTAGTGGGTGTATTATTAACGATATATTTGATAGAAAATTTGATAAGCATGTCGCAAGGACTAAAGAGCGACCTTTAGCTAGCAAGGCTTTATCTGTTTCTTATGCTATTTTGATACTCTTTATTCTTAGCGTTATCTCACTTTGTATTTTGCTACTTTTAAACAAAACAGCCATATATATAGGTTTTTTTGCGGTAATAATGATTAGCCTATACCCGTTAATGAAACGTATTACTTATTTCCCGCAAATCTTTTTGGGATTTACCTTTAAGCTAGGGGCCTTAATAGCTTATGCGGCAGTTCAGGATACACTTGATATAGCAGCGATTATTATGTATTTAGCATGCTGTTTTTGGGCCATCGGTTATGATACGATTTACGGATATATGGATATAAAAGATGATAAGAAAATAGGAGTGAAATCGTTAAGTATATATTTAGAGAACAAGCATTCTAAGCTTTGGCTTTATATATGTTATATAGGTTTTATATTGTTATTTATTCTAGCAACAAAAATGGCTAACCATAATATCGACTATTTACCTATTTTAGCTGCTTTAATTTTACTGATATTACAAGTAGCAACTCTTGATATTGACAATCCTGCCAATTGTATGACAAGATTCAGCGCTAATAATTATATCGGATTAGTTTTGAGTATGGTGTTTTATTAAATTCTTTTCCTAATAACAGTCTTGTTAGGGATTAGATAATGTTCTTGATGTCATTCCTGCGAAAGCAGGAATCCATAAAAATAACATTAATATTGCTGTAAGTATTACATTTTTAGTAAAAAACATATAAGAATTTAATTTTTATATGTTTTACTGGATTCCTGCTTTCGCAGGAATGACATTGACCCGTGCAACAACTCCTCTAACAGCCCATAAAGTGACCATCGATATTGCGGTTATATAAACCGCAATTGATAAAGAGTTGCCGGTTACATACCATAGCATTAGGCAGATTGACGGAGTAAGACGTCCGATTAATGAAGCACCTATACTACTGCCGATACCGACTAACATATATTTATCGGCAGTTTTAAATAAATCATTTAGCCAGCAGTTCAAAGGTGCCAAGAACCCGACACCGAGTATTATAATCCAAATACGTACAAAATTAACATACCATATAGATGCATTATTCAAGCAGAGCCATAAAGGAATTATGCTTAAACTCATTAAAATAAGAGTACCGTTTAGTATTTTAAGGTAATGTAGCTTTTTTGTTAGATGCCCTATTATCGGAATCATAATCATATCAAAAATCAGAAACTCAGTATTAAATTTCATCATTATTTCGAGTGATATATCAGTGATAAGCGGAATAAAATTATTCAAAAAGACGAAAGGTACTATATAAGTCATATATGAGAAACCTATGGCAAAACTAATGCGTAAGATACTTAGTTTACAGTTCCAAATTGTAGTTAAGTTTTGTAATAGTGATGATACTACGTCATTGCGAGGAGAGGACCCAGGTGTCATCCCGTGGCTTGACCACAGTATCCAAAAATTACGTAAAATAATTTTATCTTTTTTATTGGATCCCGTGGTCAAGCCGCGGGATGAAAATGGGGGCTTAACTACAATATCCTCGCGCTTTCTTAAAAAATAACCTATCAGTGCTGTAAGTCCGCCAAATATGAAACATAAACGCCAATATGTATTATACTCTACATTTAAAACTATAGTACTGATAAATGAAGCAAGAATAATACCGACCATAGTAGATGTTTGATAAAGGTAAGAAGCTTTAAACGCTTTTTTTTCTTCTTTATTCTCTAAAATAAATAATTTAGCAATGGCACATTCACCCTCGGAATATACTCCTTGCAACGTTCTAAGCAACACTAATAATAGCGGTGCAAGCCAGCCTATTTGAGCATGTGAAGGTATTAAACCGATTAGGCTAGTTGTTAAAGCAACGCCGATTAAAGAGTAAGATAAAGCAAAAACACCGCCGTATTTTTTAGCAATTACGCCAAAAAAATAAGAGCCTATGGGACGTGTAAATAAAGACGCAGCAAGAACACTATAGGTAAGTATTAAAGCAACGACTTTATCATGATTCGGAAAAAAAATACCAGCAAGTAGCGGAGCAAGAAACCCATAAAGTGCAGTATCGAAATGATCCATCGCATTACCGATTAGGATCGAAACATCCCTTTTACTTAATGCATTATTCATATATTAATAATTTAAAATTTATAATGGATTATACTCGATGAATTTGGAACATTGGTGAGAATGTCTTTGTAAGTCCTCGGATGCTGAACGTGTAATATATGCTCTGCTCCTCGGCTTACAGACCGATTACTCTTTCCCAAGTGAATCTTCGTATAACAGCGCGTCGTTTTGTAGGAGTATATAAGTATGTAATCTTCCTTGTAAATATTTTTTTAAGAGATATGATTATAAAGTTATAGCTTAAAGTAATTGTAATGAATGAATAATTTGAAACAAGGAAAGTTTATTACATTTGAGGGAGGGGAAGGGATAGGCAAATCTACTCAATCTCAAATGCTCTATGAATATTTACAATCTCAAAATACTCCCGTTATTTTAACTCGTGAAGTCGGTGGTACTATTGTAGCCGAAAAAATGCGTGAAATTCTAGTACATGAAGAATTACTACCCATGTCCGAGCTATTACAAGTTATGGCAGCACGTTATGATCATATGGCACGGAAAATTATACCAGCTCTACAAGAGGGACATATTATAATATGTGATAGGTTTATTGACTCAACTGTATGTTATCAAGGATTAGAGCTAGAAAACGGCATAGATTTAGTTTATAATCTGCACAAAACTTTAATGCCTTCTCTTATGCCGGATATTACGTTTTTTATTGACGTAGAGCCGGATACTGCTATTAAGAGAGTCAATTCACGAAATATGAACAATAAATTTGACATAAGAGGTATAGATTTTTATAAAAAAATCTATTATTGCTTTAAAGAATTAAGTAATAGATTTCCTGAGAGAATAAAAACAATTAAAGCTTCAGATTTAAGTCCACTTGAAGTACATGAGTTAATAAAAAAGCATTTATGAACAATACTTACTACATTACTACCCCTATATATTACGTTAACGATATTCCCCATATCGGTCATGCTTATACTAGCGTTGCAAGTGACGTAATCGCTCGTTTCATGCGACTTCGAGGTTTCGATGTAATGTTTTTAACAGGTACTGACGAACATGGGCAGAAAGTAGAAAAAGCAGCTATTAATAAAAATATTGACCCACAAAAATTTACCGATCAAACATCCGAGAGTTTTCGTCATCTGATGACTGCTATGCATATTTCCAATGATGATTTTATCAGAACAACGGAACACAGACATAAAGAAGCTGTAGCTGTTTTTTGGCAGAAATTACTAGATAACGGCACTATTTATGAAGGTTTTTATGAAGGGTGGTATGCAGTGCGAGATGAGGCTTTTTTTGATGAGTCGGAACTTACGAGGGACGGTTTAGCACCGACGGGTGCTCCAGTTGAATGGATTAAAGAGCCTAGCTATTTCTTTAATCTTTCAAAATGGCAGGATAAATTGCTTGAGTTTTATGAAGCAAACCCTGATTTTATCAGACCTATATCAAGGCGTAACGAAGTAATTAGCTTTGTTAAGTCGGGTTTAAAAGATTTATCGGTATCGCGTACTACTTTTAACTGGGGAATAAAAGTGCCAAATAATGAAAAACATGTAATTTATGTTTGGCTTGATGCACTGGTTAATTATATTTCAGCACTCGGTTATCTTGACGAACAAAGCAATTACGGTAAGTTTTGGCCGGCTGATTTACATGTAGTCGGTAAAGATATCTTGCGTTTTCATGCCGTCTATTGGCCTGCTTTCTTAATGGCTGCAGAAGTTCCGCTGCCGAAAACAATTATGGCTCATGGCTGGTGGACGAATGAGGGGCAGAAAATCTCTAAATCTCTTGGTAATACCATTGATCCGATTAAGTTAATTGGTGAATTCGGTGTTGATCAAGTTAGGTATTTTCTGATGCGTGAAGTAACTTTTGGTATGGACGGCAATTTTGCTCGTAGTAATTTAATTACCCGTATTAATAGCGAGTTGTCAAACAAAATAGGTAATTTATTACAGCGTACTACATCTTTTGTTTATAAGAATAATGACGCCACAGTGCCTTTGCTTACGCAAGGTGTTATAGATAAAATATATGAGCTACCGATTTTAAAAACCGCAAGTAAATTTGTCGAGCAGAATATTTTATTGATGGACAAAACAGAGATTAATAAAATTCTTGAAAATATTATTAATTTGGCCGAAGAGGCAAATATCTATATTGATAGCCAAGCACCCTGGAATTTGAAAAAAACCGATCCAGATAAAATGTTAGAAGTGTTATACGCTTTACTAGAAGTTTTACGCTATATTGCGATAATGCTTCTGCCTTTTATACCGAGTTCAGCAAATAAAATGCTTGATCAGTTAGGGGTAAATAAAGAAGAACGTCTATTTAAGCATTTAATACGTGATTATACTTTAACAGCGGGTAGCAATATTTTAGAACCTACCATAATTTTTCCAAAATTTGAATAGTGTGTCATACCGTGGCGAGACCGCAGTATGACACACCTACTAAGGGTATAATATGTTAATAGATTCACATTGTCATCTTAATTTACGTAGTAACTTGTCATCCCGCGACGCGATCGCGAGATCTAGTGAGGGTATTAAAACAACTAATATTAGTTGTTGTCTAGATACCGTAGTCAAACCATGGTATGACGCAGTGCTTTTAGATTCTGTCATTCAAAGAGCATTAGAAAATAATGTGCAGTATATGCAAACTATCTGCACTAAAATTGAAGATTTACCTATTATTTTAGAGATAGCTGAAAAATATGAAAATGTTTTTGCGAGTGTTGGGGTGCATCCGTGTGAAGTGAATTCTTTTATTAGTCATTGCCAAGCACTGCAAGTGCTGTGGCAATCTCAGGAAGCTTGGACAAGATTGCTACGTCAAGACTACGTCTTCCCGAGCTCAGATGCTGAGGCAATTATTATGCTAACCCAGCATCCGAAAATTATCGGAATCGGTGAAACGGGGCTTGATTATTATCATCAGCCTTACGATCAAAAATTACAAAAAGATTTGTTTGTAGCACATATACATGCGGCGTCTAGTACACGCCTGCCTGTTATTGTTCATACAAGAGCAGCAGACGAAGATACTATTGACATTTTAACCTCAGAAATGCGTAACAGCACATTTCCAGGTTTAATACATTGCTTTACCTCTTCAAAAAATCTAGCGGCAAAAATGCTAGATATCGGTTTATATATTTCAATGTCAGGGATTATAACTTTCAAGAATGCTACTGATTTACAAGAAATAGTCAAATATATACCGCTTGATAGGTTATTAATAGAAACCGACACTCCTTATTTAGCTCCTACGCCTATGCGAGGCAAACAAAACGAACCGGCATTTGTTAGGTATGTCGCTGAAAAAGTTGCCGAACTCAAAAATATAACATCAAAAGAAGTAGCAAATGTTACTACTCATAACTTCAAAACATTATTTTCTAAATTTGAAAAATATATAAATAATACTTTATAAAAACAGCAAGTTTGATAATTTAAAGTTGAATTTGATGGGCGGTCCTATAGATGCTAGAAAAAATCCCACGGCAGTTAATGAATTCGCTCAAAGTAAAAGTTTAGAATGGTTCTGCCAAATGGTTACAATGCAGGTGCCGCCAAACTATCCAGGACATGGTAGAAAAGTATATCCCGGTTTCCTCCAACTTGCCGTCTTTATGGGTTTAAACTTATTTCGTCATATAGATTCACATTTAGAATTATGGCAAAGTTTATTAAATTCTGACTATAAAAAAGCCGATCATACTATTAAATTTTATGATGAGTATTTAGCAGGTATGGATATGCCGGCAGAGTTTTACTTACAAACTATAGATGAAGTATTCTAACAATTTTCGTTAGCAACAGGTAAATTAGTTTCTGAGAAGAGTCCGATCGATTTAAAACATATTACTAAATGTGCTTTACTCGGTATTGAAGGAGAATTAGATGATATTGCAGCGGTAGGGCAAACAAAAGCTGCTTTAAAACTTTGTTCAAATATACCTGAATCAATGCAAAGATACCATTTACAAAAAGGGGCAGGGCATTACAGGGTATTTAGCGGAAGTAAATTTAAACAGTTTATAGTGCCTATTATCAAAGATTTTATCTATGATTTTGATAAAACTAATTTCAAGCAATCTAAACTTAAGGCAGCATAAAAATAGTCATTACGAGCGGGCATTGCCTGCGTGGATTGTTTTTTCCGTCATTGCGAGGAAATTACTTAAGTAATTGACTCAGCAATTCAGTAAAAAATGTGATTTACAGCATTTTTTTGTTATTTTTTCTGGATTGTCACGCTCCTTTCAGTCGCTCGCAATGACGTGGTGGTATCCACGCAACAATATCTTGCTGGAATTATATCGCAGCCATACAACAAGATCATAATTAAAGGAGAAGTGTGGTAATCTAATATTCAACTCTTATTAGTCTGAATTTCTTGTTGTTGCTGTTGTTTGTATTCTTTCGCTTTTTCTTCGATGTAATTAAAAAAGAAATAAGTAAAAGTTAGAAAACCGGTCAAAATAATACTAAATGTTATTAGTATTGCTTTAAGTTGCTTTCGTGAATCTTCTGCTTTTAACCTTTTCTCTTCTTCATCATTTTTGACTTCAGATATTATTGTTTGTTCTTCTGTAGTATTTTCCATGTTGTAACTCAACTAAAATGAACCGCTTTATTACTAAGTTGTTCCTATAACTTACAGATTTTTGAAGTTTATAAGATTAGCTATATTTGAATTATGAGGTTTAAACTCATAAAAATAGGATATATAAGCAATAACGCTATGTCAATAGCCTTGAATATTAGCAGTGTTCAACCAAGGTTATACATATTATTATAATTTGAGTCTCCTAACATTGAAGTATTTAAAGTATCGGAGTAAGCAGCTGTAATATAGCATCATCAAAAGTGATATTAAGCTGTCCTATATAGTTGTGAATAAAATTGTTAACAGTAGATTCAAAGTTTGTATATTTTATAGGATATGAATAAACAAGCTGTGTACATTCTGTATTTTCTAATTTACTTCCAATCAATGTTAATAACATAGAGTTATATTCATCTTGGAGGGTGTTACGATTAATTATTTCGTAAGTTTTAGCAAGAATATAACAAGCTTCGTTATTTCCCTTCATAGTTTCTAAGTTTATTTCTTCAGAAGATATTATTTAGAAAAGCTTTTTCATATATTGCATAATTCGGTGATAAATCAGATTTTCCGTTAAAAAGAGCAGTAAATAGGATTTTAGCTTTCTCTAGATCATTCATTTTTGATTTATCGGCAACCACAAGACTGTTTTCATAGTATCGATAATTATGAAATTGTCAAGACCTTAATTTATTATTAGAACTAATGAAAAAGTTTGTAGTATTGCTTGTTATTACGGTTCCCTCGCAATAATTATCGTTTATGTTCCGGTGTTTTATCTGTAATAAGGAATGCCAAGTACCAAGAGCGTTCCAAGCAAAATCGGCTTTTATCATGACCATTCCCGAAATATATTCCATTATGGCATTGTCTATAGAAATTGCTGCGATTTCATTATAAGCCTCATTGTCTATGGCCAAACTATTCTCATTTTTTACGGCAGTATTAAATGCTTTTTCTGCAATACAGAATAAATCAGGTTGAAGGTTCATTGCTAAGTTTAAGAAGAAGTTAACATCGTATACACAAATTCCTGAATTCCAAAAATATTCATTACTTTGAAAATGTTTGTTTGCTTGCTCTAATATAGGTTTTTCAATGAAATGATCAACTAGATAAACATTTTCTGCAATTGATAATCCTGTGTTTATATAGCCATACTTGGCACTTATAACATTTATAGGAATACCTATAGTGCAAATGCCGAATTCATTAACATAATGTAAAGCTTTATTTATAGTATTAAGATACTTTATATCATCCGCTATATGATGGTTTGAAGGTAGTAACACTACAATATCAAATCCTAGTGTTGTAGCCGATAATGCCGTAATAATGGCACAAACGGCAGTATTTTTTTTGTAAAGGCTCGGTAATTAATGCTATTTCTACATCTATTTCTGCTGCTTGTTTTTTAGTGATTGATTCATATTTTTTGGAAGTAATAATAGTAGATTGTCCTAAAAAGTTATTTCGGTTTAATGTTTGCTGAAGTAAAGTTAGATCACTCAATATTTTTTTAAACTGTTGCGGTTTATCCTTAGATGACAAAGGCCATAGTCTTTTACCGTTACCGCCTGCCATAATCACTGGTTTTATTAGACTTCTTGCATAACCTCCTTCTAAAGGTAATTTGTATACCTTTGATACTTCAAGATTTGGTACGTTAAATTTCAGGATTTGCCTGTGTTCAGGTATTTTTATACGCTGTACAGGCTCACCACTTATTTGACTCTCAACTTCTGAAGTATCTGCGATATACGTCGATCCAATACTCGCATCCTCACGTACCTTTTTGTACGCTGCGGTGCTGCGTTTCGTGTCTCCTTCAAATTCCTCTTTATAAGATAGGTTATGTAAGGAGTCTACTCCCATATATTTTACAACTATTAATTGAATTAAATAATAAAGAGC
>NZ_BCMR01000019.1:0-37100 GCF_001653015.1 Rickettsia sp. Tenjiku01 | reverse complement strand
ACGAAGCAATCTCAGGAGTTTGTTATTATTTCATGAGATTACCACGCAGCCTACGGCTGCTCGCAATGCCGATTGGGTATCCACACAACAAAACCAACTTGAAAAATATCAAGATATACTATATAATTTATGAGACTTTTACAAGGTAATTTTAAGTGACGATAACAATTACTGATAGAGCTTTTGAACGGGTTTGCGAGTTAGTAAAGCTAGAACAAGATAAGAATTTAGTACTGCGAGTTTCGGTTGATAGCGGCGGTTGCTCAGGACTTATGTATAATTACGAACTAGTCTCAAAAGATAATATAGAGCAAGATGATTATGTCATTACTAAACATAATGCTACAATTATTATTGATCCTATCTCTCAAAAATTTATGCTAGATTGCACTCTTGATTTTATAGAAGAACTAGGCAGTTCATATTTCAACGTTAGTAATCCGCAAGCTAAAGCAAAATGCGGCTGCGGTAATTCTTTCTCGGTGTAAATGCAAGTATTGCGAGTAGGCATTGTTATTAGAATGCCAATGTCATTCCTGCAACAGCAGCAATGACATAGCAACGTCAAACTTTTAATGTTAATCATTAAGTTGCATAGTTGCTCCACCTACCTCAACTTCGTCATTATTATCATAAGGAGGACTCTCTACTTCATTACTATTAACGTTATTATCTTTATCTTCTTCGTTATCTGAAGCATTACTATCTAATGTTAATATAAACATTTTGTTCTTGGACTTGTTGAGAGCTATTAAACTTTGTTTTAATGTTTCAGCTTGAGATTTTCTTAAATTTAGTCCTTGTCCTTTACATTGCTCCGTAGAGAGAATTTTAAGGCCTTGAGATTGTCTTATTAAATCATCGCATACCAAATACTCCGTAGTCCTAAGTATTTCCTTCTTCTTGTTGTTGAGTTTTTAAATCCATTATTTCTGCATTAGAGCAAACCTCGGTAATAAGTTTTACTAAGTCAGGACGATCATTTAACGATCGGCCCAAAGGATCATTATAAGTAAATATTATCTTATTTGTATCATTATCTCATATTTACCCAATGCCTATGTCCTGTATTAATTGGCATTTGTTTACTTCTTGTTAGATTATTAGTCAATTGCTCATTTTGATTTTGTTGTACTTCTGGCCACTCCTTGGCTTGCAGCTCCGGCAGTGAAACAAAATCATTTATTATAGTCTGTGTATCACTTAAAAATTTTGTTCTGTCAGCCTCTTTAGTAGCTAAACTCAGATCTTCTATCTTACCTTTGTCAAGAATTGAGCGTATAAAAGCAGTATTTTCCTCCATCTCCGTACTATAAACTTTATGAACTTTTAACAATAATTTTTGTTCTTCCTGAGGGCTAGCTATACTTGCAGCCTTTAAATATTCAAAAGCAGCTAGCGGTATTAAATTAAATTTAAATAAAAATTCTTCTAAAGATATATAAAGATCTTTTTTTAAAGACAGATAATGCTCTACTTCTTTTTTATTCTTAGGGATGTTAAAAATTTCTCTAAGAATAAAACTACACTCTTCTATCGGGTCTATACTTAAACTTACCTTGAAATATTTTATTGCTTCTTGAAGCAATTTAATTACTATTTCGCTTTTATTTTCGTCCTTATAGAATCTCCCTAAATTTAAAATAATCCACCTATTTTTTAAATATTGCTAAAAATGTACGGAATTGTATCATGGTTATAGAGAAAGTTAAAATCTTTCTCAATTTCCGGAGCACTAATATATTCTCTTATTGCTCTAAACCAATCTAATTCCGATTTACTATTTTCATAGATCATACCTAAATAATAATGAGCATTGGCTTTTATTTCATTTATAGATATAATAATATGCTCAGCTTGCGATCCCGTAAGTTTATCAAGCCATTCTAATGCTTCTTTATAATATTTTTTTTTGTTCTTTATTAGATTCTACATTATTGGTTACTTGAGAAGGTTTTAATTTTATATTATTATTTACTCCGTCAAAAAATCATTTATATTTTTTAAACCTCGTTCCTGTTTAGGACTACCAAGCAGTGTACTGCCAACTGCTTTTATTTGATTCCATATAATAATTATATCTATAACTTACTTGCATTTATACAAATAAAAACATTTTTGATCTATAAACTGAATAAATAAATATTAATACTATTTAAAAAAATTCTAAATAAGTAAATTTACAACAAAGATTTAAAGGCGAATTTGTGAAATTCTAACGATAAGAAAGTTCTATTTTTTATATTGTAAAAAATTATTACTTCTATTTTAAAATTGAATTAATAGGGGATATTTATATATATTTTGAAAGGTAAAATTTGAAGTTATTTTTCTTTTGTAATTTTATCATATTTTTTTAGTTTGATAAGAATAGACTCTAGATTATCCAACTTCATCATACATGGACCATCGCTTGGAGCGTTATCGGGGTCTTGATGTACTTCCATATACATACCGGCGATACCTACAGAAGTTGCTGCCTTTGCAAGTAACTCTACATATTTTCTTTCTCCGCCGGTACTACCTCCTAGCCCGCCCGGTTGCTGAACGGAATGTGTGGCATCAAAAACTACAGGTACATTTAACTCTGCCATTATTGCAAGACTACGCATATCAGATACCAAGTTATTATAGCCAAAACATGTTCCTCGCTCTGTGAATAATATATCCTTTACTCCAAAAGCGTCTAGTTTTGTTTGTACATTTTTCATATCCCACGGAGCTAGAAACTGTCCTTTTTTTACTTTTACTATTTTACCTGTTTTTGCTGCAGCTTGAAGCAAGTCGGTTTGTCTACATAAAAATGCTGGAATTTGTAAAATATCTGCTACTTCGGCTGTTTCAGTACATTGACTCTCTGAATGAACATCAGTAACAATAGGGCAATCGAATTCAGATTTTACTTTTGATAAAATTTCTAAACCTTTCTCAATACCAACTCCTCTAATCCCATGTACGGAAGTTCTATTAGCTTTATCAAAAGAAGATTTATAAATAAATGGAATCTCAAGCTTGCTAGTTAATTTAACAAGTTTTTCTGCCATAAACAACGCATGATCTTTTCCTTCAATCTGACAAGGCCCTGTAATTAGAACAAACGGTAAATCATTTCCTATTTTGATATTGTTAAGTTTTACTACTTTTTGCATGATTCTTAGATTTAATTAATTGAACGAGGCACGGATTAGTGTTTCTCTGTTATATCAGGTACTGATTCATTTTCTATTAAGTCATTATTAATTATTAGTGTATAATATTTTTCTTTTATTGTCGTTAAATCATAACTACCATGATAATAACCTTCTAGGTTAATAATTTTTTTTAAATAAAAATTTACCTGCTCTGTTTCTAACGGTTCATCTATATTTTTTACAATAGATGACTTAATATTAATTAAATACGCTTTTATTTTTTTTAATTCTTTAATAATTATAAAAATATCATGCGGTTTTGTTACCAATATTCCTACAAACAAAATTAATAATATTTGCGTTAAAGACATATTTATATTAATTTCTTATGTTTATATTTTGGATTTAAAATACTTTCCCCGTTAGTACTGAGCATATATTCATAATAATCTTGATAATTTCCTTCAAACCATGTAGCATTATTTTCTTTATCATATGATATAATATGAGTGGTTATTCTATCTAAAAACCATCTATCATGACTAATCACTAATACACAACCTGCAAAATCTAAAATAGCATCTTCAAGTGCTCTTAACGTATCAATATCTAAATCATTAGACGGCTCATCTAATAATATAACATTTGCTCCTTCTTTTAGTAATTTTGCCAAATGTACTCTGTTACGTTCTCCACCTGAAAGTTGTCCAACTTTTTTTTGTTGATCACCGCCTCTAAAATTAAAAGCTGCACAATAAGCTCTACTTTTAATTATTCTATTACCAAGTTGTAATTCATCTAAACCTTCTGAAATTTCTTCCCATATAGTCTTATTATCATCTAAATGATCCCGTGATTGATCGACATAACCTAATTTTACCGTTTGACCAATTTTAATAGAACCACTATCTGGCATTATTTTACCTGTAATAATATTAAACAAAGTAGACTTACCTACTCCATTCGGTCCAATAATTCCTACAATAGCTCCACGTGGAACTTTAAAACTAAAATCTGATAATAATATTTTATTATTAAATTTTTTAGCTATATGTTCTGCTTCAATAACAAGATCACCTAAACGAGGTCCGTTAGGTATAATTATTTGAGTAGGATCAGTTTTTTGTTCTTGTTGTTTATTTAATAACTCTTGATATGCTGTAATACGTGCTTTATTTTTTGATTGTCTAGCTTTTGGAGTTTGACGAATCCATTCAAGTTCACGATTCAATTGTTTTTTTCTATCATCGTCTTCTTTACTTTCTAAAGCTATTTTTTTTTGCTTCTGCTCAAGCCAAGAACTATAATTTGATTCCCACGGTATACAATTTCCACGATCTATTTCTAATATCCATTCTGTAACATTATCTAAAAAATAACGATCATGGGTAATTACTATTACAGTACCTTCATAATGCTTTAAATAATCCTCAAGCCAAGAAACTGATTCTGCATCCAAATGATTTGTAGGTTCATCAAGTAACAACATATCAGGTTTCTCTAAAAGCAATTTACATAAAGCCACTCTTCTTTTTTCTCCACCGGAAATTTTTGTAATATCTGCTTCTTTTGGTGGGCAACGTAAAGCAAGCATTGCGATCTCTATTTCACGTTCTAGATTCCATCCATCACAATTGTCTATTTTTTCTTGCAATTCTGCTTGTTTATCAAAAAGCTTTTGCATTTCTTCATCAGTGATTTCAGCAGCAAATTTGTTACTTATATAATTAAATTCATCAATAAGTTTTTTCTTTTCATGAAGACCTTCTATGATATTATCAAAAACATTTTTACTAGCATCAAGATACGGTTCTTGAGGTAAATATCCTACTTTTATACCAATTTTAGCTGTTGCTTTACCTTCAAACTCTTTATCAATACCTGCCATTATTTTTAATAAAGTCGATTTGCCTACTCCATTTGGACCTATTATACCGATTTTAGCTTTTGGTAAAAATGATAAATTTGTTTCTTTTAAAATTCGTTTACCACTTATAATTTTGCTTAAACCAACCATTTCATAAACATATTGATATGACATAAATTACTTATTCCCTTATATTATTATATTACACCGATATATATATTTACTACTGTATTGTATGAATTTATTGCTCTATGAGCATATAATTCAAAATTAGATATTGTAATTTCTATCATTGTTTTTTTCTCGTTTAGATATTTATTTTAAGCAATAAAATGCTGTATATATACTTTAATTTTAGCAGCTTGAGGATTGTGTATACTTTTATACTTATAATTTTTCGTTCAAGCTTATTGACAATTTTTCCATATGCATTTTAATTTAATTTAAACAATATCAAGTCTAATTCTTCCAAATCTTTATAATGAAATATTAATTTTCCGCCTAATGGATAATTTTCTATTGTTATTTTTATACCAAATTTTTCTGATAAAGCTTTTACTAATAATTCTAGATCATTATCCGTAGTGTTGTCCTTTAAAAAACGCTTTCCTATTTTGTTATTATTGTTCGGGGATTTTGTATACCCATTTTTATACCATTGTCTTACTAGTTCTTCTGTTTGACGTACATTTAAATCATTATTTATAATATGATCGGCTATTACTTCTGCATGTTCATGATTTATTAAACACCGAGCTTGACCCATACTTAGTATATTTTCATTTACTTTATCTTGAATAGACTGCGGCAAATTATTAAGCCTTAATAAATTAGCTATATGACTACGACTTTTACCAAGCCTTTCAGCTAATTTTTCTGCCGTATAATTAAAATTTTCTATTAAATATTTAAAGCCACGAGCTTCTTCCATCACTGTTAAATCAGTTCTTTGTATGTTCTCAATTAATGCTATTTCCATACTTTCTCTAGCATCTAAATTTTTTATAATTACCGGTATCTCTAAAACTTTTGCTAATTTACATGCACGCCAGCGTCGCTCTCCTGCTATAATTTGGAAATTATTATCAACAATAATAGGCTGTAATAAACCATTATTCAATATAGAATCTGCTAATTCTTTTATTTTATCATATTCAAAGTTTTTTCTAGGCTGATTCTCGTTTGGTCTTATTTTATCAATATTTATTATTTGTACTATTTCTGATTCTATAGAAATAACTTCTTCTCCAAGTAATGAAGATAATCCTCTTCCTAGTCCTTTATTTTTCGCCATATCTTTCTAAGATTTCTTTCGTAAGTTCTATATATGCAACTGCTCCCGAACATTTATAATCATATATAATAGCCGGTTTTCCATATGAAGGAGCTTCAGATAGTTTAATATTTCTTGGAATAACGGTTTTAAATACTAATTCTCCTAAGCATTTTCTAACATCATCTTCTACTTGTTCAGTTAAACGATTACGCTTATCATACATTGTAAATAATATACCTGCAATCTTTATCTTAGGATTTAATTTTTTCTCTACAATTTCAATTGTTTTTAACAAATGACTTAATCCTTCTAAAGAATAAAAATCACATTGCATTGGAATCAGTACTTCATCGCTTGCAACTAAAGCGTTTACCGTTAATAAATTTAATGAAGGAGGGCAATCAATAATTATATAATCATATAATATTTTTATTTCTGCCAATAGCTTCATTAAAATATATTCTCGGTCCTTTAATTTTGTTAAGTCTAATTCAGCCGCAGATAGATTAGTGTTTGAAGTAATTATTTCTAAATTTGGTATATCTGTAGAAATTATTGCATCTTGCAATTCTATTAAATTTGTTAATACTTGGTATATAGTATTTTTGCGTTGTTGCTGACTAATTCCAAAACCGGTACTACTATTCCCTTGAGGATCAAGATCTATAACTAAAATTTTTTTATTTACAGCAGCAAAAGCTGTAGCTAAATTTACAGTAGTTGTAGTTTTAGCTACCCCTCCTTTTTGATTAACAATAGCAATTACTTTCATATCATTTTTGTTAAATTACTAACTTCTAGAATTTTCCCTTCTTCACAAGTAATACTTTGATGTATTAAATAACCAAATAACCATCTCTCTTTAGCTTCTACTATTTCAGTTAAATAATTTTTTCCTTTTAATAACAAAAATTTTTCTCGTACTGAAATATTTTTTATGCAATTAAATATTGTATTTAAGTTAGAGAAAGCTCTACAAGTTAATATACTACAATCTATTTCTACTTTTTCTATTCTTTGATTGATTATTTGTATGTTATTATTTGATATCTTTGATGCTTTTTCTAAAAATATACATTTACGTAAATCAGCTTCTATTAAACTTACTTGCGCTACCCCCGCTATAGATAATACTATACCAGGCAAACCGGAACCGCTTCCTATATCAACCAAATGTACTTCTTTATTATCAATATATTGTATTAATTGTAATGAGTCTAATATATGACGTTGCCAAAAATTATGTATAGTATTATCCGATACAAGATTGATTGATTTATTCCATTTTTTAACTAACTTTTGAAAAATTTCTAACTTTTCAATTATTTCACGTGGAACTTCCATCACTATATTTAGTTTTTAAATAAATTATAATAGCCGTAATTGCTGCAGGTGTAATCCCTGGAATTCGACGTGCTACACCAATAGTAGTAGGTTTATGGGAAGAAAGTTTTTCCTGTATCTCTAATGATATACTTGGTATTTTAAAATAGTCAATATTTTTAGGTATGAACTGCGCCTCTTCACTTTGAAATAAATTAATATCTGCGTGTTGTCTAGTTAAATATGAAGCATATTTTGCTTCAATATAGAGTAATTGCAAAATGTTATTATTTTGTGTTTCTTTAAGAATAGGAAAAATTTTAATAGCTTGTTCAACATTAAAATTAGGTATTTTAAATAAGTCTAATACTGTTTTATATGTACCATCCTGTGCAACCTGTATACCCATTTTAGCAAGTGTACTAGTAGTTAAAGACAAGGTATTTAATAATGATTTTATTTTTTCTATATCTTCACATTTTTTTGTGAATATTTTTTTACGTTTTTCTGATACGACTCCAATGTTCATCCCTAATTCCGTTAAACGTAAATCAGAGTTATCTGCTCTTAAAGATAATCTATATTCTGAACGAGAAGTAAACATACGATAAGGTTCTATAGTACCAAATGTTGTTAAATCGTCAATCATTACTCCAATATAACTGTTTGCTCTTGTTAACATAAACGGTGCTTGATCTTTTACTGCTAAAGCAGCATTTATACCGGCTATTATACCTTGCCCTGCGGCTTCCTCATATCCTGTAGTACCGTTAATTTGCCCGGCCAAATACAATCCAGCTATTTTTTTTGTCTCTAGCGTAACACTTATTTCACGTGGATCAACATAATCATATTCTATAGCATAACCTGGACGTAAAACCTTTACATTTTCTAATCCTGGTATTGTTTTGATTAATTTATGTTGCACATCTTCAGGCAAAGAAGTAGAAATACCGTTTGGATAAATCGTATAATCATCTAACCCT
This sequence comes from Rickettsia sp. Tenjiku01, assembly GCF_001653015.1. Classification (NCBI taxonomy): domain Bacteria; kingdom Pseudomonadati; phylum Pseudomonadota; class Alphaproteobacteria; order Rickettsiales; family Rickettsiaceae; genus Rickettsia; species Rickettsia sp. Tenjiku01. The sequence continues at coordinate 28,517 of NZ_BCMR01000019.1, read as the reverse complement.
TCAGGTTCTAAAAATATACGATGTTCTGATTTTGTACTAAATCTGACTATTTTATCTTCAATAGAAGGACAATATCGCGGTCCTATTCCTTCTATTTGCCCTGAATATATTGCCGATTTATCAAGATTCTCACGTATAATATCATGAGTTTCTGAGGTTGTTTTTGTGATAAAACAATTTATCTGAGAAACATTAACAATATTTGTTAATTCAGAAAAAGGACGAGGAATTTTATCGCCAGGTTGTAAAATTGTTTTACTATAATCAATAGTACGTCCATCAATACGAGGCGGTGTACCTGTTTTTAAACGAGCCAGTTTAAAACCTATTTGTTTTAATGTATTTGATAATCCATACGAAGGCTCTTCATCTACTCTACCGGCAGGAATTTTTTTTTGTCCAATATGAATAAGACCTGATAGGAAAGTACCTGTAGTTAATATAATTTTTTGACAAAGAATTTTGCTACCGTTATTTAAAATAACCGCTTCAATTTTAGAAGATTTAATTTCTATATCTTCCACTTTTCCATATAATATATCTAGATTAGGATAATTTGTTAATATTTGATACATCGCTTTTTTATAAAGCTTTCGATCAGCTTGAGCTCTAGGTCCCCAAACTGCTGGTCCTCTAGTCTCATTCAGCATTTTATAATGTATACCGGCTTGGTCTATAACATAACCCATTAACCCATCAAGTGCATCGATTTCTTTAACTAATGTGCCTTTTGCAATGCCACCGATTGCTGGATTGCAAGACATTTCGCCTAAATTTTCCGGTTTTAACGTAATTAAGAGAGTAGGAACTCCAAGACGTGCAGACGCAGCGGCTGCTTCTACGCCTGCATGTCCACCGCCTATAACTATTACGTCATATTTTAGCATTAATTATTCTATAATTTCAGATTTATTAAAGAAAAATTCGATTTCTCTTTTCGCACTATTTTCACTATCTGAACCATGAATACTATTAGCCTCAATTGATTCGCCTAAATCTTTTCTAATAGTGCCTGCTTCAGCTTCAGCAGGATTAGTTACCCCCATAACGGTGCGGTTTAAAGTTATAGCATCCTCCCCCTTAAGCACTTGAAGTACTACCGCTCCTGAAGTAATATATTCAACTAAGCTATTAAAAAACGGTCTTGCTCTATGCTCATCATAAAAACATGCAGCTTCATATTTAGTTAAAAATTTCATTTTCTGAGCCACTATTTTTAAACCGGCATTTTCTAAGTAAGTATTAACTTGCCCTATTTTATTCCTTTTGATAGCATCAGGCTTAATCATTGAAAAAGTATATTGTATTGTCATTTTGTAACCTATTTATTATAATTATTAAATGTATTTTTTAGCTGAACAATTCCATATTAAAGCAAATAACCCTCCTCCTAAAAGAGCAGAAATACTGAAAAATATAAATACCCCATTCCAACCATAATTATCGCTAATCCATCCTACGCCAACTCCCGCAATAGCCGCTCCTAAATAACCAAATAACCCTGATAATCCATTAGCCGTACCGACAGCCTGACGGGTACTAAAATCAGCAGCTGCTATACCTACAAGGAGCTGAGGTCCTGAAACAAAAAAGCCTATTAAAGAAAGAATTACTATACTTAATAATTCACTGTGAATAGGAAGTTTCCAAAACAAGACTAACAATAAGCTAAGCAATACCATACATATGGATGCAACAGGACCTCGACGACCTTGAAATAGTTTATCAGATAAAACACCTGCTATTAATGCCCCTGGGATACCTATCATTTCATATAAACCGACTTGTAAGCCTGCATTTGCAAGACTTATATTACGTAAATCTTTTAAAAATGTTGGAGCCCAATAAATTACTCCGGAACGTATTATATAAACAAACATGTTTGCTAAACAAACATACCATATTAGCTTATTACAAAAGACCATTCTAAGTAATTGTGGAGTTAATAGCTTCTCATAATCTCCTATAGCTTCAGGTGGATATTCTTTATATTCCTCTACGGTAGATAAACCTACTTCTTTTGGAGAATTACAAAGCCTATTATATAAAAAAAGCGATACTACACAAGCAACTACACCTGGAACAAAAAAGGCAGCTCTCCAATCAAATTTATCAATTAAATAACCGCAGCTTATCATAGCAAGGGCACCACCTATTTGATTAGAAGTTGCACCCATAGCCCATTTAGTTCCAAGTTCTTTTGAAGCGAACCAGTGAGTAAGCATCTTTGTTGCAGGAGGCCAGCCCATAGATTGAAACCAGTTACTGGCTATCCATAAAATTCCTATAAGCCATAAAGAATCTGCAAAACCTATTAGCATAGTAATGATCCCGACAAATACAAGACCCAAAACCATAAATATCCGAGCATTAACTTTATCACTAATAAACCCGTTACACGCTTTACTAACTCCATACATAATAGATGAAGCAGTTAATATCCAACCAATTTGTGTTTTAGTAACCCCAAAATATTCTCTTATAGCAGGAGTTGCTATATTAAAATTCTGACGACAAAAATAAAAAGTTGCGTAACCTATAATAATAGAATACAAAATCCTTACTCGCCAACTATTATATTTTTTTACATATGGCGATCTTGGAGTTTTAATTTTGGATCTTGTATTTGTCATATTATAAACTCTCCGACTATAAAAACAGCAAATTTCAGAGTCTATTTTTCGGTTTTATTTACCAAAACTTTATACTCTTTATTTAAACCTTTAACGGCATATATCCATAATATTACTATTACAAAGAATATAGAAGCAAAATAAGGAGTTGCCTCTACAAAACCAAATGCAGGAAATAAAATAAAGAATGTAGATTGAATAATAGCACCGCCTGATTTACCAAATCTTCCTCCGATAACTTCAACAGCAGCTTGCCCTTTTACTCGTAAATCCTTATCAAGCGGAATATACGCCATATTTTTAGTGGCATCAAATAAAGAATATTTTACACCTTTACTTAAAACATTTTGAATCATACCGATCATAACAGCAAGTGCTAAAGGACCTGAAGCAAGAATACCTGTTAAATGCATAGCAATAACACTATCAAAAAAGATAAATGCAAAAAACGCTGCACCGGTAATTAACATCATTAATGGAGTTATCATAGCTGCAGTTAGCCATGATACTTTTCTTAAAATATTACTACCTATAAGCATGAAAGCAATTGCAACCCAACCCTGATAAAATTGGAACTTCCCCATATATATAGTGTAAGCCTCTTTCGTCGGATATAATTCTTTTACTTTGGATTTCCAAACACCTTCAACTAAATTTACTGAAACACCGTAAGCAATAAGTAACAATGCAATATAACCTACATACTTAGAAGTAAAAATCATTTTAAAACTGTCTATTAATGACATTTTAGCTTTAGCTTTCTTTTCTTTTACTAATGCCGGATCATAAAGTCTAGGATCAGTTAGAACGTTTTTATTCATCCATCTATATGTTAATATTACTAAAAAGCTACTTGTTATCATTATAACAAATAAAGGCACAAATTTTAGATGTTCTGCAACTATTTGAGTTTTTTCATGCAAGCAATATCCAATAATTACGGATGTTACAGGCAATGCTAAATTAGCAAGTAAACCAAACATTGAGTAAAAACGTTTAGCTTCATCGGTTTTAGTAATTTGGTTAGCAAATTGCCAAAATAATAAACTAAGCATCATTGTTCCCCAAAGCTCTGCCATAGTATAAAAAGATGCAAAACTCCATTTTCCAACTATTCTTATAAACCATTTGAAATTAGGATAAGCTACACTCCAAGATTCTATGGTTTCAGGGTCAGGATGAACTAAATCAGGGTAAGGGTAAAGAACAAACGCAAATAATGCAAAATACCCTAAGAAAAATGAAGTAATAACATAAAACACGTTTTCTTGCTTTAAAATATCGCAGAGCTTAACATAAATTACCATAGCGATTACGGCAGAAGGTAGTACTATATATGTTTTTAAAAAACTTATTGCTTCTGCTCCTATATCTGTTACTACAAACCCGTCTTTAATTGAACGAAGCGTTGAGTAGTTTAATAAAATACAGAACATCATAAACGCCATAGGAAGAAACTTCTTATTTTCATATCTTTCTATAGGCCAAATTACCTTGCTTAGTTCCGAGAGATAATTGTCACTTTTGGGAGTATTCATAAATTAAATTTTTCTATTTATTTTGAAGATAAATATTATACTAAAATATGTTAGAAAAGTCAAATCTATTGATTTTTCTCAAAAGAAATTAAATAAAATTATTAACTATAGGATGCGTAAAAGCAATATGACAATTTATTTACTTGATTTTAGTTTCTATCTATAATTTTCTATTTATAAATTATAATAATAAAATATATGTCCAAATTAAAAACAGCTCTATTATTAACTGCTATAATTTTTATAACAGGTTGTAAAAGTAATATGAAAAATGAAAACAATATTTCATTACCGCAATATGTAACTTTGAACATTCAAACCTTAAATAGTTCAGAGGATAAAACTATTAGAATAAAGGCAAAAACTTTAAACTTTCCATTATCTTCAGAAGATTTACGTGATATATCTATTTTAGAAAAGAAATATGATCAAGAAGAAAATTGTGCAGGACTTGCTGCACCGCAAATAGGCATATCAAAATGTATAATAATATTTGCAGTACATGAAGATGCAGAGTTAAAAAAATGGCATCCTGACCTTAAGGATACAATGCCTAAAACTATTTGGATTAACCCCTCATATAAACCGATAGGTATTGATAAACATGAAGATTACGAGGGATGCTTTTCTGTTGAAAATGCTACAGGACCAGTAGCAAGATTCAAGAAAATTCATTATCACACATATGATATAAATGGCAATCAAATTCAAGGTATCGCAGAAGGATTTTTAGCAAGAGTTATCCAGCATGAAATCGATCATCTAAACGGAAAAGTATTTTTAGATTATGTAGCTCCCAAAAAAATAATGACTAAAGAAGAATATTTAGAAATGCGTAAAAAAGCAATGGAGCAGGAAAATATAAAATCTTAGAGTTCTCTAAATCTCAAATATCATTCTAGCTAAAATTTGAGTATGTCATTCCCGCGAAAATTTACTTTATATTATTTTTGGTATAATACTATTGAATCGGATACGGGACGCACACGATGTTCGCCTAAAGCTTCATCTTCATCACCTGTTACATTATTTATAATTTTTCCGCCCATGAATAATGTAGAAGAACCGCCACCGTCTAAATTGATTGCCGATTCATATCCAAGTTAACATATAATCTGCAAGTTCTGTTTTAGTTAATCCTATCACAGTATAATTAACAAGGTGTTTTTCTAAAATTTTTAAAGCTTCAGGAATTATTAATTTATCAACATTTATTTCTTTCTCTTTCCGTAATATTGATCTTACTTGCACAAGCTTAAGGTCTTTTACATGTTGCTTATAAATATGCTCGACTACAACTATAACTATAGTGCCGTCATTACACACTCCTAAGGCAGTACGAGCATGAGCCGGATCATCTTGTTTTGGATTATCTACAACATTTTTACCGTTTTGAACCAATAAGGGAATACCGGTTACTATTGAAGCAGTGTTACTTAAATTTATAAGCTTACCGTCTTTATCGATAAATTCCAAAATTAACTTTACAGAATCATTTATATTTACTACCGGCAAACTTGTTGCTTGTGGAAAGGACAATATAAAGCCTTTCTTAAAGTCTTTCTGTGGAATTTGATTATCACCATGCTTACTTATTGCCGTAACAATAAAATTAGACCTATTCTGATCAATCAAAATTTCTTTGTTAGTATACGACATTAATGTGGTAGACGCCCAAACATCATTATAGAAAGTAATATCTTTTAGGTTTGAAAAATAATTAACTTGATTTGGAATAACAGATTTATCGCCTATTGCTACTAAAATTTTTGCACTAGCCTTGGTAATTTGAATATTGCCCTGATCTATAATTAACAAACTTTGTAGTTGTTTTCTAAGGCTAAATAGCTTACTGTCTATCATTAAAGTAAGACTTGGTCTGCCGTCATCACTACCAGCGATTTCAAAGAATCCGACATTAATAGCAGCAGCTGCATTAGTGCGGTGTACCATAACGTTTACTGTTTCTCTACCTTATAACCTGATTATGAGCTTTAACTAGTTTTAACCCAAAATTCTTAGGATCAATAGTTAAGGCATGAATCACTTATCTTTTTCATAACGATTATATGTTAAGCCTTTATATTCCTTTGCGTATATTTTAAAACTGATTCTTAAAGCAAGAAATAAGTAAACTAATCTAATCATATTGTTTTACTTTTTTAACAATAAAATTTAACCATAATGCCTCTCTACTTGGAGAGAATCTCTTACTCTTTTCCGTCCATATTTTAACTATTTCAAAAAGCCTGTTAAAATAAGGTTTTATTGTATCTTCATGCATATTGTAAAAATCGCGATCATCACGTTGTATAATATCTGAACCGTATCCGTAAGAAACATAAAAAATGCCTTCCGGCTTTAATACAGCATAAATTTTTTTACACATTGATTGTTTCATTATAAGGTACATAAAGGAGAGTTGCTTGAGCCCCAAACACCATCAAACGACTCCTTAAATATCTTGAAAAGTGGAGTGCAGTACATCTATTCCGGTTGCTTTTGTAGCTCATTTAACCATTTCGGTTGAACCGTCAAAAGCAGTAACTTGATATCTTTGACTTAAAAAATACTTTGTATCACGACCAACTCCGCAACCTACATCTAAAATATGAGCTTGTTCAGGTCAATAACTAGTAAATGCTTTATAGTTATCAGACAAATCTGCATTGATTGTTCTGCTATAAAACTCTTGAAAGTTATTATTATAATATTGTATATTTTTCCCAACTATTAGTATATTTATACTCACCAAACAATAACATACAAATAGACAATATATATAATTTCTATTATATATTAGACTTCTTTTCGAATTCGCTTATAGGGAGGAATTTGGAGGAAACACGGAACGCAGCACCGCAGCGTATAAAAAAGTACGTGAGGATGCGAGTACCGGATTGACGTACAAATTCCCCCTAGAAGTAGAGTTCCAAAAGAAGTCTATTGACTATTAGACTTAAAAATGATCTACTTATCAAGAATAAGGCTTAAGGTTTATATGATAAAAAAAATAATATTTGGAATAGCTATTTTACTTAGTATAAGCTGCTTTGCCAAAAGTACAACTTCTGACGGCTCAAAAAAAGATGCAGCAAAAACTAACGATGTTACAACACAAAAAATTATAGATGATTTTTCTGCTTACGCCGGTACTATAAAACCGGAAGTACGGGAGGAAATACAAAAATATAGAGTAGCAATAGTCAAGATTAATAAGAAGAAACGTGAACTATATAACAGGCTTTCCAAAGAGGCTCAAAATTTTTTAGCAGAGCAACAAAAATATAAACAAAAACTATCTATCTCTAAGCTACCGGTAGAAAACGACCAAAAGAATAATACTGCTGATTCTAATGATAATAAGAGCAAAGATACAAAATAAATTACTTTTCTTAGCCGTTATTGTGCGGGTCCAAAATCGCCATTGCGAGCAGCAGTAGGATGTGGCGGCAATCTCATGAAATAATAACAAACTCCTGAGACTGCTTCGTCAATTGCTACGCAATGTCCTCGCAATAACGGATAAACCTATCCATACAACATACTCCGCTTTTAGCTAGGTATTTCATAAATCTGCTCTACTACACCATCAAGACCCATTAAAAAAGTATAAACTTTTAATTGGGGGAATTTTTCTTTTATTATATCACGGGCCTTGTTTAAAATTGCTGCATGTGCTGCCGTTTCTTTTTCCTTGGTATTTAGCTGTTCCTGACCTATAAGTATTTTATAAGCTCCACATTCTCTATGATCAAGAAAAACAATTTGTTTTATGTTATGTAATTCTTGCAAAATCTCAATAGTATCTTCTATTGTTTTTCCCCAATAAGTATATTTGTCATTAATGAGAGCAAGCGATGCACCTGGCAGTGATACTTTATCAAAATTATCTTCTAATCCTAATTTCTTCATTAATTTATCTGTTTCGTCTATTAATCTAAAATCTACACAACTAATTAAAAGAGTAGAAGCTTCATTTAATGTTTTTAAATGTTCATTACTTACTTCTACCTGTACAACTTTCTTATTGGCAATTATATCATTGTTAGCAGCGTAAAGATTTAAACTAGACACCATAATAAACCATAAAATTATATATTTTACATGTATCATAAAATTCTCCTATTTAAAAATATTTCTTACAGGCTTTAAAATAAGAATAACCTGTAATGATTGTTAAAAAAGCGGCAACCCATAAAATTATTTCCCCTACTATATCTAAATAAATAATTCCTGAACCTTTTGAGCCTAGTATCAATATCGATAAAGCAAACATTTGTAAAAACGTTTTTACCTTAGCAAGTCTCGATACAGGCACACTAACCTTTACTAGAGCTAAAAATTCCCGAAGACCGCTAACTAAAAATTCTCGTGCTAAAATTAATAAGCAAGGTATCTCATCTACCTTATCTTTTTTTAGTAGCATGATAATAACGCAACCTACAAGTAGCTTATCTGCTATAGGGTCAAACATCTTGCCGAAACTTGTAACTAAATTATATTTTCTTGCAATATAACCGTCAAAAAAATCCGTAATACTAGCTAAAACAAATAATAATGCCCCAAGTGTACGTGCAAGTGAATTATTTATATAAAATACCAGTATAATAACTGGAATTACCATTATTCGAGCAATAGTTAGATAATTAGGTAAATTTTTATCTATTCTCATTAATTAAATTTATTAATATAATATTGTTGAATGATGGATAGAATATTATTCCAAGACCAATATATTAAAAGTCCCACAGGAAAACTACTAAACATAAATAAAAAAATTAGCGGCATAAATTTCATTACTTGAGCTTGCATCGGATCCGCAGGTTCAGGACTCATTTTTTGCTGTAAGAACATAGTAATAGCCATTAAAATAGGCCATGCTCCAATCATTAAAAATGACGACGGCGAGAACGGTAATAAGCCGAATAAATTAAAAATAGTAGTAGGGTCAGGTGCAGATAAGTCTTTAATCCAGCCGTAAAACGGTGCTTGCCGCATTTCAATAGTTACATACAATACTTTATAAATGGAGAAAAATACCGGAATTTGAACAAGTATAGGTAAACAACCAGCTACCGGATTTACTTTTTCTTTTTTATATAAAGCCATAATTTCTTGATTTAAACGTGCTTTATCATCACTGTATAAATTTTTTATCCTATCGATTTCCGGCTGTAAATTTTTCATTTTTTTCATCGAACGATAAGACTTATTCGCTAAAGTAAACATTAATAGCTTAATTATAACCGTAACAATTAATATACTAACACCGAAATTACCGACATAGCCATAGAAAAAATTCATGGCGTAGAAAACCGGTTTGGTAATTATATAGAACCAGCCGAAATCAATAGCTCTATCAAATAATTTAATATTATATTGCTTTTCATATTTATCAAGCAAGTCTACTTTTTTTGCTCCAGCAAAAATTCTGCTTTTAATTGAAAAATTTTCGCCGGGCTTTATTATTTGTACCGGTGAAATAAAATCTACCTGATATCTTTCAGTCCCTTGCTTAAGAGCATAATTAAAATTCGAGCTGTAATTACTTGATTTATCCGGAATCAAGGAAGATAACCAATATTTATCGGTAATTCCTATCCAGTCCACCTTACTTGCTGCAAATTTTTCACTTTTCTTATCTTTAATATCATCATAAGAATATTCTTTAAGATTCTCATCTATACATCCGATAGGTCCTTGATGTAATATATTCACCGCTTTCTCTACGGCAATATATTTACGATTTATTAAACCGTAAGATTGCACAGGAAGTTCTTTATCACTATTATTAACGATGGTTTGCTCTATAGTAAATAAATAGTTTTCATCGACAGTAATAGTAACTAAAAATTTAACTCCGTCTTCATTAACCCAAAATAAATGAACAGGTTTTTCAGGGCTTAATATTTCACTATCACTATTCCATATAGTATCGTTGTTAGGAAGTTTTACACTAGATAAATTACTAACTAAACCAACTTCAGCAAAATATGCATTTTCTGTATTAGCCGGTGAAAATAATCTCACTTCAGGACTATTTTTAGATAAATCTTGTTTATATTTCTTTAATATTAAATCATCAAATCTAAGTCCTTTTAATGAAATAGAACCGGTAAGTGATTCAGATTCTATTTTAATACGCTGTACTTGACTTTCTTCTTGAACAACAATACCAGTTGCAGGTTCGACTAAAGCTTTTAACTGTTGTTTCTTTAAATTTTCTGCTTTCTGCACTGCTATTTGCTGTTGCTGTTTTTTTTGTTCAGGTTTTACAACAAAATACTGCCAACCAAAAATTATACTTAAAGACAGTATAATAGCGGCTATTAAATTAATTATATTATTATTCATTCCTAGGTCTTAAATTTTAATATTTTTAAAGCTTTAAGTTTTAAAGCATTTAGAGCAAATAATCAAGTAGTATATATACTTCTTTGCTTTCAAAAGTAGTGAATATCCAAGCTGAAAGACAACTTCCATCTTGGATACAAATTTAATTTATTTTTACTACTTTTCATTTTACTTCGGATATATTATACCATTCCTACATTCTGAAATATTTTTAATTTAAATTCAGGAAGTATAGAAATGAAATGTTCAGAAATATTGTCCTGTATATTTTCATAACCTACTAAATTTACTTCTTTAACAAAGATATATATTTCTATAGGCAACCCATTAATCGTAGGTTCAAGCTGTCTTACTAGAAAAGTAAACCCTTCGGTATAAACTGCTGGATTATTTTTTAGATATTCCCGAATATATAATTTGAATAGTTTAATGTTGGTTAAATCTTTCTCTTCTTTATCAAGAGTGATTTTATCTATTACATCCTTTGATATATAAGGAGATTTTTTTAGTGCTTTTAAAATAGTAGCATCACAGAAGTTAATAGTTGCCATATTAATATTAAATACTCTCTTTACCCTTCTTGCTCCTGATTCACTAATTCCTCTATAATTAGTTACGTTAGAATTTAAAATGCTGTAAGTAGGAACTGTGGAAATAGATTGGTCAAAATTCCTAATTGTTACTACGGAAATAGTAATTTTTTCAACTGTTCCTTCAATGGCGCCTATACGTACCCAGTCTCCAATATTAATAATTTCTTGAGTAGTTAGTTGCAAGCTTGCAAGTAATCCTAAAACGGTATCTTTGAAAACAAATGTTAAAAGAGCTGCGGCTGCACCTAAGCTTGTTAAGAATGTACTAAGCGAAATATTTAATATATATGAAATAGTTACCATTGCTGCAATAACTATGACAATAATTTTTAATATTTGAAAATATAAGCTAAGCGGTGCATTTTTTGTAACGGCTTTGATTCTATTGTGATACAGATCTGCAAAAGCATCTATAAGCGTTAATAATAACATCGTCACAGATATACCAGTATACAAGATTACTATAGTATCTTTGATTCCCAGTAATACATGTGCTTTAAAAGAAGTAGAATGAAAAATCTTGCCCCAACATACAAAGTAAAGTGCTAATAAAGTATGTAATAAATAACGAAATATAGGATATTTTTTTATCCTTTCATAATCATCATAATGATGTCTAGTTAAATAATTTTTTACCGGAATAAAAATTAATCTTTTAATTAGAAATATCACCGGTATAAGAGATACTAACATAACAAACAATAATACTAACTCAGTACTTGAGGTATGATATAGATCCATTAAATATTGCATATATTACCTATCATTATTATTATAAATATAAATCTTATTTATTATTACTAAGAATTTTTATCAATAATTTTAACTCAAAAGAATTTGGTATTGCTAAGCAAATATAGATACTGTCGTTGCAAAGCCACGAAGCAACTGCAACAACCCATAAAAATAATAAAAAACTGAATTGCCTCGTCAATTACTTACGTAATTTTCCGTAATTCAGACATTAAATGAATTAAATAACTTATTTATCTATGACATTTCCTAATATCAATCCAATTATTTTCTCTATAGGTCCACTTGCTATCTCTTGGTATTCTCTTTCATATGTAATAGGAATTTTGCTAGGCTGGTTCTATGCAAATAAAATTATAGAAAAATTTAAGCCTCAAATTACCAAAAAAAATCTAGAAGATTTCATTACTTATGCCGTTATAGGCATAATAGTCGGAGGCAGACTAGGGTTTGTTTTATTATATAACCCTTCTAGATATTTTTCAAATCCAATAGATATCTTAAAAACTTATGAAGGCGGGATGTCTTTCCATGGCGGAGCTTTAGGGGGGATTATTGCTGCTTATTTGTTTTGCCGAAAATATAAAATTAATTTTTTAAGTCTCACGGATATAATAGTCCCTGTAGTACCTATCGGATTATTTTTAGGTAGAATCGCTAATTTTATTAACGGCGAACTATACGGACGTATTACAAATTCTTCTTTTGGTATGATTTTTCCGAATAGCGATTTGATGCCAAGACATCCTAGTCAATTATATGAAGCTTTTTTTGAAGGTTTAGTATTATTGAGTATCTTAGCATATGCAACATTTAAGCACAAAACTCTTAAAAAGTACGGTTTAAACTCAGGAATATTTTTAACATTTTATGGTCTTTTCCGAATCACTATTGAAATATTTAGAGAACCCGACATACAAATCGGGTTTATTTTAGATAGCTTAACTATGGGACAAATTTTATCTATACCTATGTTACTTTTAGGAAGTTATTTAATATGTCAATCGAATCCAAAATACGACAATTAATTGATCAAAACGGTTATATTACTTGCGATGTCCTCATGCAGGAGGTATTAAACTTAAATCCTACTTCCTATTATAAGCAAGTAAAATCATTAGCTAATGAAGGTGACTTTGTTACGGCTCCTGAAATTTCACAGCTATTCGGTGAAATTATCGGCTTATGGTGTATCAGAGAGTGGCAAAGAATTGGCTGCCCAAAAAGTCTTAGTTTAGTAGAGCTTGGTCCTGGTCGAGGTCTATTAATGCGTGATTTACTACGTACTGCAAAATTAGTACCGGAATTTTATAAAGCCTTATCAATTGAACTAATAGAAATTAATAAAAATTTTATTGCTTATCAAAAGGCTAATTTACAAGATATTAATTTACCGATTAGTCATCAATCATTTGTAGAAGATATACCAAAAAAACCTACTATAATAATAGCTAACGAATTCTTTGATGCTATACCGATAAAGCAATATATTAAAGTCAAGGAATTATGGTATGAAAGAATATTTGTAGTGCAGCCAGTAGACGCAAGAATTAAATACGATAAAATAAGCGTTAATAAGCAATTACAAGAATATCTGCTGTGTACTCATATTGAAGCAAAAGACGGGGCAGTACTTGAAGAATCTTATAAATCGATAGAAATTATAAAATTTATAGCGCAGCATCTAAAAAGACTAAGCGGCAGTGGCTTAATAATAGATTACGGCTATGATATAGCTCCGAATGGTAGAACTAGATATCAATATAATCAAACATTACAAGCGGTTAAAAACCATAAATATTGCCCCATCCTTGAAAATCTTGGAGAAGCTGATTTATCGGCACATGTGGATTTTTATGCATTAAAGACGGTAGCTAAAAACAGCAAAATAAACGTAATAGATACAATATCACAACGAGATTTTTTAATAGACAATGGAATCTTATTACGTAAACAAACATTGCAAGACAAGCTTAATGATAGACATCATGCCAAATTCGCTTATAGAGAGGAATTTAAAGGAGACACGAAACGCAGCACCGCAGCGTACACTTTAGTACGTGAGGATGCGAGTATCGGATCGACGTATAAATTACCTCTAGAAGTAGAGTTTGGCATGATGTCTGAGCAGGCACAAATAATAGAAAGACAGGTAGAAAGACTAATATCACCGAAACAAATGGGAGAATTATTTAAAGTATTACAAATTATGAATTAATTTAGGTTTTGTGGACATTTCTAAAAAGATTTAATTTTGGCTATTTGTTGCTGCAAATTATAAGATTTTTTTGAAATATGACTAACTATTCCGCAAAAATCTTATTAATTTTCGCTACAAAATACCTCAAAATAGCAAATCAACTAGAAATGTCCACAAAAAAAACCTAGGTTCTGAGTCTTGATTATAAATGGACAACTTAAGTCCCCTTCTTCACATTTCAGCATGGCTTCAAATTCTTTTTTATACGCTCTTCGGTTTTTCCTGTAAGAATGTAAGACACATAAGCAGTATCATTGGATATACGGAACCGCCATAAACCCCAAAACTTCGAAATTCACAATCAGCATCTCGGTACTTAATCCATAAATTTGGGAAGTTTTTAAGTAAATTAACTTTCGTTTGTCTGAAATATGTTTTAATATTTCTTGGTATATTTGATTTAGTTTCTTATCAACTTTCTTATATTCTGCAGCGACACAATAATTCATGTCACCTTGTGTCATGGTATTATTACAATCAACAGAAAATAATTGCTTTTTTCATTATTTTATCATTTTTAAAAAAAATTAAAAATCACACACCGTGACGTTCTGCAATTAAACTTTTTATTTTACCGATAGCTTTAGCAGGATTTAAGCCTTTCGGGCAGGTCTTAGTACAGTTCATAATCGTATGACAACGGTAAAGCTTAAATGGGTCTTCTAAAGCTTCAAGACGTTCACCGGTATTATCATCCCTTGAATCGGCAATCCATCTATATGCTTGTAGTAAAATCGCAGGACCCAAATATTTATCACCGTTCCACCAATAGCTAGGACAAGAAGTAGAACAGCAAGCACATAATATACACTCATATAAACCGTCAAGCTTTTCTCGGTCTTTAATCGACTGTAACCTTTCAGAGTTTGAAGGGGTAGGACTATCGGTTTTGAGCCAAGGTTCTATAGAGTCGTATTGTGCATAAAAATGCGACATATCAGGTACTAAATCTTTCACTACTTTCATATGAGGAAGTGGATAGATTTTGATATCGCCTGATATATCTTCTATTGGTTTTATGCATGCTAAAGTATTTGTACCATCAATATTCATTGCACAACTACCGCAAATTCCTTCCCGACAAGAACGCCTAAAAGTTAAAGTAGAATCGATTTCGTTTTTGATTTTAATTAAAGCATCTAAAACCATCGGTCCGGTTTTGCTTAAATCTATCTCAAAACTATCGATAGTAGGATTCTTATCAAGATCAGGGTCATACCTATAAATTTTTATCTTTCTAGGTTTAAGCATTTCCTCTTGTTCTTTATGCTCTCTACCTTTTTTTACTACTGAATTTGGCGGTAACCTTAACTCTGCCATTTTAAGTACTCTCTTAAAATTTGTTTTTAGAACTATACAAAATAATTAGCTAATTCACAATCTTTCATACCTGTTACGTGGATGACATTAATGTCTCTAGGTTGCCATGCTACTTACAGTTACTCACAAGGTATTGCCAGCGTGGATACCGATGTCATTCCCGCTTCTGCAGGAATGACATCAAGAGCATTTACTGGTCCACGCAACAATGCCTACTCACAATGACGATATTTATAGTTAGTAATCCATATACGAAGATCAACTTCAAAAAGAGCCAGGAGTTCACAAGACGAGGAACGCAGCGTATACTTAATACGTGAGTACCGCAGTACTTATAGAACGACTTAGCCAATTTTTGAAGTTGATCGAATATATTCCATTATCCATTAAACTGCTCTTTTTATTGAGTCATATATATTTGCTATTATTTATGAAATTACTGAATTGCCCTATAACCCTTTAATCCATCTGCAACATAATGATCTTGAGGGAAACCCATTAAATATTTACATTCATTGATTGCTAGTCTTCTTATCTTATCATTTATATAATAAAGACCGGTTCTAGCCACCGACACCGCCACCACAAGATGATAAAGTGAATGACCGAAAGGGCTGTAAATCCTTTCACCTTGAACGCCTTTATTAACTTGACCAATCCTAATTGGCTTTAATTGCTTCTCAACCGGTATTTTATCTAAAATAACATCATCTCTATTAATATATACGTTTTTATCAACATCCTGTTCTAAAATATCATTAAGAAAAATCATTTCATAAGACTCTTCCGGTTTTACATATTTGAGTGTATATTCACTGCTAAAATCTTTTCGTAAACAAACAAAATAAACTCTTTCTCTTTGTTTGCGGTACTCCAAATAATGAAGCATTTAACACATTGCTATATACTTTATAATCTCATCTAATTTTTTAGTTTCAATTACGCTGCCATTATTAATATTCAGAATATTTTTAACATTCTCAAGCAATAATATATAGGGTTTGTGATATTGTACTATTCTGATTATTTCATACAAAAGTCTACATCTCCTATACCAAGCCTCTTACCTGAAATACTAAAAGATTGGCAAGGAAAACCGGCACATAAAATATCATGTTTAGGGATTTTGGTTTCTGATATTTCCGTAATATCACCGTATGGCTTATCACCGCAATTTCTTTTATATGCTTCTTGTACGTCTTTGTCTATGAAAAAACACATTCAAGACCCTTTATTTCCAAGGCTTTTCTAAAACCACCGATACCACAAAATAAATCTATAAATTTATACATAAATTATACTACTAAACTTAGGAAGCGTAATTTTCTTTTTTAGCTTTAGTTGTTTTTGTTTTCTCAGGTGATTTTTCTTTATCTATTTTTATAGTAGATGAATCATTAAAAGGAAATTTATTCTCCTCTTCTGAATCTAAAGCTCTACCACTAAGTAAATTTTTAATTTGCTGACCGGACAATGTCTCATATTCAATTAAAGCATTTGCTAAGGTATGAAGTTGATCTATATGTTTTGTTAAAATATCTTTTGCAAATTCATATCCTTGCGTAATAATTCTTTTAACTTCAGCATCAATTAACTCTGCAGTAGCTTCCGAGGTTTCATTATTAGGTTGCCTACCATACATATCGTCACCACTTGAACCGTGAAATATCGGTCCTATTAAATCACTTAAACCTGCTTTTGTAACCATCGCTCTTGCAATATTAGTTGCACCTTTTATATCCGACGAAGCTCCTGAGGTAACTTTATTTCTACCGAAAATAATCTCCTCCGCTACTCTTCCTGCCATATAAACTGCTATAGATGATTCCATCTGTTCACGATTTTGAGAATATTCATCAGTTTCAGGAAGTCTTTGCACCATCCCAAGAGCATTACCACGTGGTATAATCGTAGCCTTATGAATAGGTGATGCTGCAGGACAATAAAGTCCTACTAATGCATGTCCGCCTTCATGATATGCAGTCAACCTTTTTTCTTTCTCCGACATTGCAATGGAGCGACGTGCAACTCCCATCAGCACCTTATCTTTTGCCTCTTCCATATCGTGCATATCTACTTCTTTCTTACCAAGCCTTGCAGCAATAAGAGCAGCTTCATTAACTAAGTTAGCAAGTTCAGCACCGGAAAAGCCCGGGGTACCGCGAGCAATAATTCGTGCTAGTACCGTACTATTATATTTAATTTTCTTTAAATGTACTTTTAGAATTTGCTCACGACCATTTATATCAGGGTTTGCAACGGCAATTTGACGATCAAACCTACCGGGACGCAGTAATGCACGATCAAGAACGTCAGGACGGTTTGTAGCTGCAATGATCACAACTCCCTCGTTTGCTTCAAATCCATCCATTTCGACTAACATTTGGTTTAAGGTTTGCTCACGTTCATCATTGCCGCCACCCATACCGATACCTCTATGGCGACCTACCGCATCAATTTCATCGATAAAGATAATACAAGGAGCATTACGTTTACCCTGTTCAAACATGTCACGCACACGGCTTGCACCGACACCTACAAACATTTCAACAAAATCAGAGCCGGATATGCTAAAAAACGGAACATTAGCCTCACCTGCAATTGCTTTAGCAAGAAGTGTCTTACCGGTTCCGGGAGGACCTATAAGTAAGCAGCCTTTCGGTATTTTACCACCAAGCTTTTGGAACTTGCTTGGATCCCTTAAAAAATCTACTATTTCAGTTAATTCTTCTTTTGCTTCATCGATACCTGCTACATCTTTAAAGGTAATTTTTGGTCCTTTATCTGATAGCAACCTAGCTTTAGATTTTCCAAACCCCATGGCTTTCCCACCTCCATGCATTTGACGCATGAAAAAAACCCAAACACCTATCAATAAAAGCATAGGAAACCAAGAAATTAAAAAGCCTAAAAAGGTATTCATTCTTGTTTCAAGAGGCACTACTTCAATATTAACGTCATTGCTAGTAAGACGATTTACTAAATCAGGATAATCAGGAGCATAAGTATTAAAAGTAGAGCCGTCATTTGAAGTACCTTCAATTACTCTACCCTGAATTTTTACCGAATTAACGGTTTTTTCATCAACTCGTGTTAAAAAATCCGAGAAAGTTATATTATTTCTTCCACCAAGTAAACCGTCAGATTGGAACACATTAAAAAGTAATATTACAAAAATAAAAAGTGCTGCCCAAGCTAAAATACTTCTACCTTGATTATTCATCGATATAAAACCTAATAAAAATTTTTATTGATATAAGAGAGGTCTGTAAATAAATTTTATAGTTAAAATTTATTTACAGATAACCTCTTAAATACCGGTGTTAGCAAAAATGGGTGAAACGAGATACAAAATTTGGAGAAAAAAATACTTCAAAGTTCCACATGTCGTTATCATAATATGATATATGTGGTATTGCTATAACTTTTTCAAGTATTTTAATGATAGGTAAGGTCAATAAAACTGCATTGTGGTTTTTGCAGGATAGATTTTTCAAAGGTTCTAAATCTAATTGTTTCTTTATTATTTTATAATCTTTTAACGATAGATGAGTTACAAAACAATTTGGAGTTTCTTGATTTTTTGTGATACAAAATCTATTATCCCAAATAACGGATTTATCTAGTAATATTTTACTCTCAGGCAATTTTTTGCCGAATTCCCTGTATATAAGTAACTCGTTTTGTATGCGCTTAATTATACAGCCATGAAGTGTATTCTTAAAGTTTACGTCTTGAGTAATTAATTTCAAAATAGGTTCTACCGAATAAAAACGAGCTGCTCTAGATTGTCCACTAATTATTATCAGTAAAAAATTAATTATTTGTACTTTCACCTCATTTGAAAACTTATCAAATTTAACTAAATCAAGAAAAGCAAAGCCATATTCAAAAATCTTGACCGCTTCAGCTATCGCCGATATTAATTCAGGCTTAAACTCGTTTTCTATAAGTTTGTTGGTTTTAAGTTGTTGTGAGATTATTGCGGCTTTAGACATCTTTCCACACTTCGCTTCTAGAGGTAATTTAGACGCCGTTCCGGTACTCGCATCCTCACGTGGCATTGTTGCGTGGATCAATTTTACCTCTGTCATCCCGTGGCTTGACCACGGGATCCAGTTAAAAATACTAAAATTATTAGTACTTTTTATTGTCTTTACCGTGGTCAAGCCACGGGATGACACAGTGAGTTTTACCGGTCCACGTAACAATGCCTCCTCACCTACGCTTGTGTACGCTGCGGTGCTGCGTTCCGTGTCTCCTTTAAATTCCTCTCTATAAGCTGGTTTGGAAAAATGTCTAATATAATCTGCACCTTTAGCTAATTTTTGCCTAATAACATTTCGTCTATATTTATCAGATGCATTTGATTCATCTTCAAACCATTTTATATTATGACTGACTAAATATTCTACTAATTCACTTTTTGGAATATTATATAGCGGTCTAATTATGTGTATATTATTATACCAATTGATATTACTGCTACTAAGTCCAAATATACCGCTATTACGCTCTAATCTTAAACAAAAATTTTCTACGTAATCATCTTCATGGTGAGCAGTTAAAAGTACTAATATATCGAGTTCTAGACATAGATTTGTCATCAAATCATAGCGTCCTTCTCTTGCTCTTTCTTGTAAATTGGAAAAATTATTTTGATGGTCAAAAGATAAACTATAATGCTTGCGATTTAGACTATTACTGATATTTTGGATATAATGGGTCTCTTGCTTCGACTGTTCCCGTAAGTTATGATCAACCGATATAACAAATAATTCTATATTATTTTTTTCTGCCCAAATATTAGCAAGATAAAGAAGTGCTACCGAATCGCTCCCACCAGATACTGCAATCGATATTTTAGATAAGCCAAAATTACCTATTAGATTATTGATATTATACTCAAATTTTTCATATAGCATGGTTGAAAAATGTTAGTATTGTAAAATGTTTAGATATTGTGGTCAAACTTAGTAGTATGTCATTGCCACGTAGGCGGGACGTTGTTGCATGGCTCTTATGTCATTCCTGCGAAAGCAGGAATCCAGAAAAAAAGTATAAATACAACAAATTCTTGAAATTAAAAGCTCGATTTATCTCACTTGATGCTGGATGCCCGCCTACGCGGGAATGACATCGAGCAAGCTTCTCAAGCCATACAACAATGCTCTGCTTTTGCAATGGTAACAAAAAACTACACAATTAGATGATAAAAAAAATTTATGCTGACTCAGCTAAATCTTCTGAAGTTTCAGTCTTTTGTTCGCGTAAATAATCTTGTGCTTCTGATTCTGATCTTGCAACAATAACCGTAACTATAGCATTAAGCTCTGCATGGAGTCTTATTTCAACTGTATAAATTCCGGTAGATTTAATTTGTTTATCAAGAATAATATTTGAATGAGAAATATTATAAGCTATATTTTCAGATAATTTATCGGCTATTTCTTTATTAGTAACCGAACCGAAAAGTTTACCGTCATTTGATGTTTGACGGATAAAAACTAATTGTTGATCTTTAATAAGAGCATTAATTTTTTCTACTTCTTCTCTTATTTGCTTATCTTTTGCTTCAAATTCGTGTTTTTGTTTAACTATTAGCTCTTTATTAGGCTCAGTAGCTCTAATAGCTAATTTTTGTGGTAAAAGATAATTACGACCAAACCCATCTGCTACTTTGAGTATGTCGCCAATTTTACCTAATTTTCTTACGGGTTTTATTAATATAATTTCCATGTATTATGCCTTTATTTAGCTTGAAATACAAAAGGTAATAACGCTAAAATTCTTGCAATTTTAATAGCATTATTTAGCTTTCTTTGTTTTTTTGCACAAACATTTGTGATCCTGCTTGGTAACATTCTACCGCCTTCAGAGACAAATTTTATTAAAAGCTCAGGGTTTTTATAATCAATAACAGGTGCATTAGGCACAGAAAGAGGGCATCCTTTACGTCTTCTAAAAAATACTTTTTTAGCAGTTTTATCTCCTACCTTGCGAGCAGCTATTTCACCAGCATTATTACTTTTTAACATTCTTTAACCTTAATTCTTATAAATTTAATTATTAATCGTTACGTCAATTACCGGAGTATTCTCTGTACTTTGATTTTTTAATATCGGTGAAGGTTCACTACTAATTGAATCTGCTTGAATTGTAAGAAATCTAATGATATTTTCGTTAAGCTTCATTTTTCTTTCTAGCTCTTCTTTTACATTACTAGTAATATCTAGACCTAAAAAATAATAATGTCCTTTTTTGTTATTACCGATTTTGTAAGCTAAAGTTCTTAACCCCCAATATTCTTTTTTTATGATAGTACCATTATTATCTTTAATAATTTTAGCAAAATCATCAACGATTTTATCTATATCGTTTAATGATACGTCTTGACGTATAATAAAAACTGATTCATAAAAGCTCATGATATATAAGAATCTCCAACAAACAAACTTTAAAATAAAGTTATTTATAACAACTAAAACTATTAAATTCAAGTATTATCTTTAAAAAATTATTATTTCTTTGTTTCTTTTTATAAAAAGTTTGCTATAAACCCTAATAAATTAGAAAATTATTACAAAAATTTTTAATTATTTACTAAATATTAATGAAGATTAATTCAGTGTTTGATAAGCTATTACCTGAAGTTTTAATTATAGAAGATAAAAATAAAAAAGTGTTAATATTTCTTTAAGTAGTGATATAAGAGAGAGCAGGATTTAATATAATGAGGGCTTCAACTCTAGAAAAAGCATTAACTTATTTTTTTAGTCAGCTGCTTGTTATCATGATTATTAGTGCAGAATTACAAGAAAATCCTTTAATAACAATAAATAACTAACAGAAATAGACGATAACGTGCTATTTTTTTATAAGCCCTTCTTATCTGAGCAAATAGTAGGTACTTTAAAGAGCTTATTGAGACGTTTCAAGTCAGTTGTACAAGATAATATTATTAAATTTAAGAATTAAAATATTGATTTAAATACTGAAAAAGTATACAAAGACGGACTGAATATTCCTCTAGGTCCTACTGAGTTTAAAATTTTACAACTTTTTTTTCAGATTCCAAATGAAGTATTTTTGCGTCAAGAAATAATAAAATATTTATGGGAAAGTAAAGAGACCTTTAATGAACGTCTCATAGATGTTCATATAAATTAGGATTAGAGAGGTCCTAGGGAAAGACAATTTAATTATTACAACCGTTCGTTTATTGGTTATTGTCTAAATAAGGATAACTAGAATTTTATTGTCAAAATTTTCTTTGTATTTATGCATTAAGTATGTTAATATCTATTAATATTGATGTATAATATAATTAAGATTTTATTCGTTGCTGATTTATATATTTTATAACTAAAAACTGTAAATTTTATGTTAAGTAAACTAAATAAGCCCGCTTTATTTGCTTTAATATTTTATCCTATTTTTATTATATCTCTTGTAGTTAAATATTCGTTTGATTATGGAATAGGGCTAACTGAAGTTATTTTTATAATTTCTAGTTATTATATTAATAATATTACCGTTGGGATCGGTTTGCATAGGTTATGGTCTCATAATGCCTATAAAATAAATAAATATGCCGAGTTTGTCTTAATTATGCTGTCTGCAGGAACATTACAAGGACCAGCTTTATCTTGGGCATCGAATCATTATAAACATCATAGATATACGGATCAAGACCAAGATCCGCATACTCCTTTAAAATTTAATAATAAATTTTTAGGCTTTATGTGGTCTCATATAGGATGGATGCTAGTCGGAAGCGGTAGCTATAAGTTTATTGATCGCATTACTTGGGCTAAGCACGGGAAAAACAATTTATTAAAATGGCAGCTAAAATATTATTGGCAAATAGCAGCTTTTATGAATATTGTCGTGCCTTTATTTATCGGTTACTTAGTCGGTGGTACTATGCAATCGGCATATTCAGGATTTTTATTTATGGGGCTCGGTAGATTCCTACAGCAGCAAGCAACCTTCTGCGTTAATTCTTTATGCCACTTTGCCGGTAGTAAAAAATATTACAAAGGCACTGCCGGAGATATTTGGTGGATGGCATTATTCTTACTCGGTGAAAATTGGCATAATTACCATCATGCTTTTCCTTCAGATTATCGTAACGGTGCAAAATGGTATCATTTGGACGTTCACAAATGGATAATATTTTTAATGAGTAAAATCGGTTTAGCTTCAGAACTTGAACGTACTACAAAAGTACGTATACAGGCAAAAATGCAAGAAACTTTAAGCTATCTTAGTGAAAAACAAAAGCAAAAATTGACTTTAATGCAAACTAAAATAGATCATTTATTAGAAAATCTATGCTTAAAAATTAAAGAGCTTGAAGAATCATCTATTACTATCAAAGAACAATTTAAAAAATCTTTTGTAGAAATACAAGAATCACTTAAAAATTTAGCGGAGCAAGTAAGTGCTGCAACGCAAATAACAGAAAAATCTTCGGAAAAACTATTAAAAATAGTTAATAAAAAAATTATTGATGCTGAACAATCTATTTATAAGCTGTATAATCAATTAAATACCTTAAAGGTATCTAATTAGGCATTATTAAAATAAAGATAGATATCGTGATTGCACGCGGGTGTTGGTGTTGTCACATGGCCCCTGTTATGTCATGCCCGCCTACGCGGGAATGACATTGGTATCCACGTGGACAACACCTTCTCACAATGACGCAAACTATCATTTTTTACTTAACAACACCTCTAATTAGTTTCAATTTGAATGATAAAAATTTTAGGTATAGAATCAAGCTGTGATGATACAGCTGTTTCTATAATCACCGAAAATCGAGAAATCTTATCTAATATAATCATTTCACAAAATACAGAACATGCAGTTTTTGGAGGGGTAGTACCTGAAATTGCTGCACGTTCTCACTTATCGCATCTAGATAAAGCATTAAAAAATGTTTTAAAAGAAAGCAACACTAAATTAACGGACATTAGTACAATTGCTGCAACTTCCGGTCCAGGTTTAATCGGCGGTGTTATAGTTGGCTCAATGTTTGCAAGATCACTAAGCAGTGCTTTAAAAAAACCCTTTATTGCAATTAATCATTTAGAAGGGCATGCTTTAACCGCAAGACTAACCGATAATATTCCTTATCCTTATTTACTCTTGTTAGCTTCAGGCGGACATTGCCAATTTGTAGCAGTTTTAGGTCTCGGACAATATAAAATACTAGGATCTACTATAGATGATGCCGTAGGCGAAGCCTTTGACAAGGTAGCCAAAATGCTACACTTAGCTTTTCCCGGAGGACCTGAAATTGAGAAAAGAGCAAAACTTGGCGATCCTCATAAATATAAATTTCCAAAACCTATAATTAACAGCGGTAATTGCAATATGTCCTTTTCAGGACTTAAAACTGCCGTGCGTATTTTAATAATGAATTTAAAGGAAATTAATGACACTGTAATCAATGATATAGCGGCAAGTTTTCAATTTACTATAGGAGAAATTCTAAGTAGTAAGGTACAAGATGCTATTAGAGCATATGAACAAATAACAAATAATTTTGACAAGAAGAATATAGTTATTGCCGGCGGTGTCGCTGCTAATAAATATTTACAAAAAATATTAAGTAGCTGTGCTAAAACATATGGTTATCGGCTTATTTATCCACCTATCCACTTATGCACCGATAATGCTGCAATGATTGCATATGCAGGACTTGAGCGTTACAATAATAAGTTATTTACTCCTTTGAATTTCTGTCCAAAAGCTAGGTGGAGTTTAGAGGATATTAGTAATTAAAATTTATTTACTGATATCCTCTAAGAAGAAATATAATTTTTTAATATTGACACTTCTTAATTTAGTAGTATGATATGTAATTACCATAAAACATGGCAATTACATATATAAAAAAGAGGTAAGTTTATGAGCAATAGCAATTATGAAAACATATACAAAGCATTTAATTGTTTTTCAGAAGCAACCAATTCTGCCTATTCAGCCGTAAATACTTTTTTAGAACTACCTAATGTATTGAATAAATATCCTACTGTTATTTCTTTAATTTTTTCTAAAACAGCAACATTAGACTCTAATATAATTAAAAACGGTGTTATTATATATGAGATATCAACAGCCTTAATAGGGGCCGTAAATACTTTTTATAAAGATAAAAAACTAGTCGATAAAATATTAAAAGATGGACAGAATGCTATTTATAAGCTTATTGAAACAACAACCTATTTATCACCAATAGTTGCAGATATTACAAATTCTTACTTAGTTGATCCGTATAAAGAAGAAAAAGCACTATTATTTGACTTACAAATTCCTAACTTTACTAGTAGTGATTATTATAAATTATCAGGTACTGAAAGTATAACATTAGCTGAAATTGACTATTATTAATACTAATTTATAGAATTTTTTTATTACTTTTTCTAGATGGCCATACTCCTTTTAGTTGTGGTCTTGTTGCATTGCTCGTTTTGTGTCATTCCCGCTTCCGCAGGAATGACATCAAACGCGTTTTTTGAGCTATGCAACAAATCTTTTAATAGCCCGCAATGGCAAAATCAATAATTATTAAACAGTGCCTTTAACAAGAATAGTGGATTATGCGATAACTCGTTATTCGGAAAAAATTAATCAACTCATTGTTACCTTCAATTCTTTATCCTTTGCATTTATTTTAACCGTTTTACCGCTACTTATTTCGCCTGCTAAAATCATTTTGGCTAAATTATTTTGTATTTCCCGCTGGATAAGACGTTTTAAGGGTCTTGCTCCAAAGCTTGGATCATAACCTTTTTCGGCTAAATAATTTAAGGCAGATTCATCAAATTCAAGAATAATATTTTGTGCTAGTAAAATTTTCTTTAAACTTTCAAGCTGTATCTTAACTATATCATGAATATTATTACGATTTAGGCGATGGAATAATATAATCTCGTCTAGTCTGTTTAAAAACTCAGGTTTAAATACTGCTTTTACATATTCCATAACCTCATCCTTTACTTTATATGTATCTTCGTCCTCTTTCTGATTAACGAGTATCTCAGCACCTAAATTAGACGTTAAAACTATTATAGTATTCTTAAAATCAACCGTTATACCTTGACTATCTGTTAATCTTCCCTCATCAAGTATTTGCAGCATAATATTAAATATATCGGGATGGGCTTTTTCAACCTCATCAAATAATATTACCTGATAAGGACGGCGTCTTACTGCCTCCGTCAACACTCCGCCTTGATCATATCCGATATAGCCGGGAGGAGCTCCTATCAGGCGAGAAATAGCGTGCTTCTCCATATATTCCGACATATCTATACGAAGTATTGCATTACGGTCATCAAAAAGAAAACCAGCTAAGGCTTTGGTAAGCTCGGTTTTACCGACTCCGGTCGGTCCCAAAAATAAGAACGAACCAAGCGGGCGGTTAATATCTTGAATCCCTGCACGTGATCTTCTTACCGCATCACTAACACCTTTAATTGCCTTATCCTGTCCTATTACCGATTCTCGTAATTTCTGCTCCATCACAAGCAGACGCTCACGTTCACTTGATAGCATCGTATCAATTGGAATACCAGTAATACGAGAGATAATACTTGCTATATCGCTTTCCGATACAATTTCTTTTAACAGCCCTTTATTATCCATACTTTCGGCTTCCTGAATCTTTTTCATAATCTCAGGTATAATTCCGTATTTTAGCTCACTAGCCTTAGCGAGATTAGCATCACGTTCGGCACGTTCAAGCTCATTTCGGCTACGGTCTAGTTCTTCTTTGAGCTTTTGTGTTTGCTGTAGTTTAGACTTTTCAGCTTGCCATTTAGCTCCCATATCATAGGATTTAGACTCTAATTTTTCTAATGCTGTAGTTAAATGCTCTATTTTCTTTTTAGAATGCTCGTCATTTTCTTTTTTAAGTGCTGCAAGTTCTATTTTTATCTGAATAATACGACGGTCCAACTCATCCAGCTCTTCTGGTTTACTTGATAGCTCTATTTTCATACGGCTACAAGCTTCATCAATCAAATCAATAGCTTTATCAGGTAAATAACGATCGGTAATATAACGGTTTGATAACGTCGCTGCTGCAACTATTGCACTATCGGAAATTCGCACTGCATGATGCAGCTCATATTTTTCTTTAATTCCTCTAAGTATTGATATAGTATCCTCAACCGTCGGCTCACTCACGTAAACAGGCTGAAAACGACGAGCAAGTGCCGCATCTTTTTCGATATATTTACGATATTCATCTAGAGTAGTAGCACCGATACAATGCAGCTCACCACGAGCAAGCATCGGCTTTAGTAAATTCGAGGCATCCATAGCACCGTCGGTTTTTCCTGTACCAACTAATAGATGCAATTCATCTATAAATAAAATAATTTCACCGCTTGATTCTTTAATTTCGCTAAGCACTGCTTTAAGACGCTCTTCAAATTCGCCTCGATATTTAGCTCCCGCTATTAAAGCTCCCATATCAAGCTCAATAATACGGCAATTAATAAGCGATTCAGGTACGTCCTTACTAAATATTCGTTGTGCAAGCCCCTCTATTATAGCAGTTTTACCGACTCCAGGTTCTCCAATCAACACAGGATTATTTTTCATACGTCGTGATAGTACCTGCACCGTTCTTCTTATTTCTTCATCACGTCCGATTATCGGATCAAGCTTACCGCTTTCTGCAAGCTCTGTTACGTCTCTGCCGTATTTCTTTAAAGCATCGTAACTATTTTCTGCCGATTCGGTATCTGCTTTTTTGCCTTTACGAAACTGTAAAATAGCTGTTGCTATTTTTTTATTATTAATTCCATTATTCGTTAAAATTTTACCGGCTATAGTATTATCATAAGTTAATGCTTCAAATATACGCTCTATGGTTACAAAGCTATCCCCACTGTCTTTAGCAATGCTACTAGCTTTTTCTAAAACTTTAAGAGCTTCAGCAGAAGAATAAACTTGTCCCCCTCCCTCAACCTGAACTTTTGGGATTTTATTTAGTTCTAGCTGAACTTGATCTTTTAATAAGTTTATATTACCGCCGGTA
>NZ_BCMR01000018.1:0-52899 GCF_001653015.1 Rickettsia sp. Tenjiku01 | reverse complement strand
TTGCGAGCAGCCGTAGGCTGCGTGACAATCTCATGAAATAATAACAAATTCCTGAGATTGCTTAGTCAAAACTTACAGTTTTTCCTCACAATGACGCCTTAACAGTACACCTGTGTATACAACTCCCCTTCATCAGGTAGCGGTGAATTTTCTGAGAATTCTACTGCTTCTTTCACAATTTCTTTTACCGATTGTTCTATTGCTTTTAAATCCGCTTCGGTTACATATTTATTGTCGAGTATCGTTTTTCTTATTATTACCAACGGATCACGCTCTTTATATTGCTCAACTTCTTCTTTACTACGATATTTTGCCGGGTCGGACATCGAATGCCCACGATAACGATAAGTTTTTACCTCTAATATCAGAGGAAAGCTATTTTCTCTAACATACTCGGCTGCTTGCTTAGAGCCGTCATACATTTCTTCAAAATCCATACCGTCGAGCTGCAATCCTTTAATCCCAAACGATGCCCCTTTCTTATATAAATCACGCATAAAGGTAGAACGTGCTACAGACGTCCCCATTGAATATTCGTTATTTTCAATAATATAAACTACCGGCAAACCCCATAAAGCAGCCATATTAAAAGCTTCATATACCTGACCTTGATTAACGGCACCGTCACCTAAAAAAGTAAAACAGATATTATGCGTATCGTTATATTTTTCAGCAAACGCAAGCCCTGTGCCTATCGGTACTTGCGCCCCTACTATACCGTGTCCACCGTAAAATTTGTTTGGTACATTAAATAAATGCATCGAGCCACCCTTACCTTTCGAGCAACCTGTAGCACGCCCCATAAGCTCGGCAAGAACATACTTAGGCTCAGTTCCTGCTAAAATAATATGAGCATGGTCACGATAGCTAGTAATAGTGCTATCACCTTTTTGTTTAACCATATCTACTGCAGAAATTACTGCTTCTTGCCCTATATATAAATGACAAAAACCACCGATTTCTCCCATTCCGTATAACTGACCGCATTTTTCTTCAAAACGACGCAGTAGGAGCATATCTTTAAAGCTTTTTATATATTCTTTCTTTGTCGGCTTATATTTCCCTAACTTAATATCCACTAATTACTCCTTAAGACTATTGTCATCCTGTGGCTTGACCACGGGATGACATCTGTAAATTAAAAGTCACAAAATATGGTACATGATCCGAAGGTGAAGACCAATCACGTGCTTCTGATAGTAAATGCATAGAAAATAATGCACCTTTTAAATTATCGCTAACCCAAATATGATCAAGTCTTCTACCTCTGTTAGATTTTTTCCAATCTATATTTCTATAACTCCACCAAGTATAAAATTTTTCGTCAAGCGATACGAAATGTCTGCTACTATCAATAAAACCTAACGCATTTTGTAGCTCTACCAATAACGAGCGTTCAATATCGGTATGGCTGATAACATTCCGCAACTGCTTACTAGACCATACATCATGTTCATGCGGAGCAATGTTCAAGTCCCCAACAATAATCATTTTATCGTTTTTAGTACGGTTAGTCGTTAACCATTCCTGCATTAACCTTACATATTCGAGCTTATGCTTAAATTTTGTATTTACCTCGATATCAGGTATATCACCGCCGGCAGGAACATAAAAATTATGTATTTCTATATCATTAACTATAGCTGCTATATGCCTTTTATCACTATTATATAACTCCAATGAAAAAACATTATTCAAAGGAAATTTTGAAATAATAGCAACACCATTATATGATTTCTGCCCTGAATATATTACATGTTCATAGCCTATATTTTTAATAACTTCAAGAGGAAATAATGAGTCAGCTACCTTTGTTTCTTGAAGTAAAATAATATCCGGCTGATGTTCATATGCTAATTTTCTTAATAAATCGATCCGTAGACGCAATGAATTAATATTCCAAGTAACTATCTTCATTAGACTTGTTGTATAACCTCCTTTTAAAGGTAATTTGTATGTCAATCCGGTACTCGCATCCTCACGTACTAAGTGTATGCTGCGGTGCTGCGTTCCGTGTTTCTTTCAAATTCCTCTTTATAAGATAGGTTACACAACAAGTCTATTTAATTTTTTATAGCTGCCCCTATTATTGCATCTCTAAAATAAATTATTCCAAGTTGATTTAAAGGATTTTTCATGTCAATTTTATCTTTTTCTTCTTCAGGAATTTTTATCATAGTATTACTGAGTATAGCAAAATAAAGATTATCAGGCAAAACATATCCTGCTTCACTTTGTATTCCAAGGGCTTTTCCCGTATAATGAATCATTAAACGCTTAGAATCAAGATCAGTAAGAAAAATACCGTAACCCATATAAGACTTACGCCCTTCTATATCTTGTGCTAAAAAATATTTAGTAGTCATAAGTTTATACGACTTCTTAGAAAGAATTTTCTCCTCATTTAATGCCCTATACCATCTAATAAGATCAACCGGTGTTGATATTATACCACCGTCAGCACAAGGAACTGCTAAAAAATCAGCAGTTACAGGAGTAAATATAGGTTTATTACTATTATTAGGCGTTAAAAAATATCTTACCGGATAATTAGAACTAATAACGTTTTTTTGGATTCTAGCGGCTTCACTATATGAAGCAAAACTAGTAGATTTCATATTAAGCGGTTTAAAAAATTCATCATAAAAAAAGTTAGCTAAATCTTTTTTAGCCACCTTTTCTATAATCATACCGAGTATAACAAAATTAGTATTACTATATTTAAATTTTTTCCCTATAGATATTTCTAAAGGCTTAGAAGAAACAAATTGTAATATTTTCTTGTGAATCTCTTTCTTAGGCATATTTAAATCAAGTTTAACAAAACTAAAATATTCAGCAATACCGCTACTATGCGTTAATAAATTATGGATAGATATTTTATATGCCCAATCCGGCACTTTTCCACCCCACATTTCCGGATCAAGATATTTATAAATTTTATCGTTAATATTTAATAATGCCTGTTCTTGTAACTTTAAGATTCCCGCTGCTGTAAAAGGCTTGGTAGCAGAAGCAATAGGCATCATTTCATTTGCTTTTAATTGCTCACCATTTAAAGCAAAAATTCCTTTAGCACCGGTTAATAAAGGTTTATAATCATCGGCAAACATAAAAACGGCATTTAAAAATCTATTACTTATATATTCTTTTTCTGCTGCATTGATTCTTTGCTGTATATCTGCAAAACAATCAATACAATTAGTAATAAAAAAAAGCAACAATAAAAAATATCTACTCATCATAACTGCAACACTCCACAAACTTATCAATAGACATCTTACATAACGCAGCTAATAAAAAGAAATTTGAAGGAGACACAGAACGCAGAACCACAGCATACACTTGACATGAGGATTTGAGTACCGGATCGACGTACAAATTAACTTTAGAAGCAAGTTATGTAAGACGTCTAGTAAAATAAAACGGTAATTTTGCTTCTAACTTAATCTCTTGACCAAAAATTTTTTCAGATAAACATATATTATTAGCATGCAAGAACATATATTTACTATACGGCATTATTTCTTTATTACCATATTTATCATCTCCAAGTATCGGACAACCTAATAATTTAGCATGCAACCTTAATTGATGCATTCTACCTGTAACCGGCGTAAATTCAATTAACAATAAGTTATTATCAAGTGATTTAAGTACTTTATAATAAGTAATGGCAAGTTTACCATTTTCACTATCAATATCAGTAATTTTAGGTGTACTTCCTTTACACTTTTCTATATTACTTCTAACTTCGCCTACATTTTTAATTGGCTTCCCATAGGTTATGGCAAAATATGTTTTTACAACCAATTTTTCTTTAAAAGCATCATGAAGTTTTACACTACTTAAATAATTTTTGGCTATTAAGAGCAAACCGCTTGTTTTTTTATCTAATCTATGTACTAGCTTAAAATCAGCACCTTTATAATTCAAATATTTTAATGCAGAGTCAATAGATAAATTTATTTTACTGCCGCCTTGAGTAGCAAGACCTGCAGGTTTATTTATAGCTATTAAATTATCATCTGCATATATCAAATAATCGGTAGTAATTTTCTTCGCTAGCTTAATTTCAGCGTCGGTAAAAACTAATTTTTCAGGTTGCTTAACAGATAAATTAAACTTATCGTTAATAAAAATTTTATCGCCACCCTTTATTCTTAAACTCGCTTCTGCTTTCTGAGAATTAACGGTAATTTGTTTTTGACGTAATGCTTTCTCTATTACTCCTTGAGTCAATAAGGGATATAGACGTTTTAAATATTTATCTAATCTAGAAGAAATAGGAGTATTGACATCGATGATCATATTTTTAATAAATTAGGAACTTTTTATTAAAAAATAGCACCAAATTATTATAGATAAAAGGATTATAGCAAAAAGCTGATGTATAGAGGCAATTATTATAGGTACAGAGTATAAAAGAGTAATTATTCCGGTAGATACCTGCATAAATAATGCAATCATTAAAAAATACGCTATCTTATTTAATTTCGGATGCTCTATTTTTAACAAGCAAATTATCAAAACTACAACAACCAAAAATACGCTATAGCCGCCTAAACGATGTATGAATTGTATAAAAACCGGATCATACCAATTTTTAAGATCACAGAAATTATCTTTTATCTCCATCGGGATAAATCTATCATCCATTAGCGGAAAACTATTATATATCAGCCCTGCATCAAGCCCTGCAACTAAAGCACCTAAAAAAATTTGCACATATACTACAGTAATAGCAATACCGGAAAATATTAATGGTAATTTAAAATCTGTTTGTGACGGGATTAACAAAATATCACAACGATTTTTTATTAGTTGATAAAAAAGTATGTGATAAATAATTACGGCGATAATTAAATGAAAAGCAAGTCGAAAATGACTAACATACGAGCTATTCAACAAGCCGCTTTTAACCATATACCACCCCATAAAGCCTTGTACGCAAAATAACAACAAAGCAATTATATAAGGTAGCATGTCACGATTTTTTATAACATCTTTAAAATAAAAATATATTAAAGGTACAATATATATTAAAGCTGTAATTCTACCGAGTAATCGATGTATAAACTCTAACAGATAAATAAACTTAAACTGTGATAAAGTAATTCCGTAATTAACGGAGTTATATTCAGGGAAAGCTTTATATTTAGCAAATTCCGATTGCCAGCTTTCAAAACTAAAAGGCGGCAAAATACCGGTTACCGGACGCCACTCAACTATAGATAAACCAGAACCGGTAAGCCTTGTTATCCCCCCTATAACAATCGTCGCTATGACCATTATACAACTTATACACAACCATTTTGTAATTAAACTTTTCTGCACTTTTATTTTAAGTTTATGTTTTTTATCGTGTCATTACAGCATTGCTATGTCATCCCCGCGTAGGCCTTGTGGCGTGGATAGGTTTATCATTTATCATCCCGCGACTTGATCGCGGGGATCCAGCTAAAAATACTAATAATATTAGTATTTTTTATTATTTTTATGGACCCCGTGGTCAAGCCCACGGGGTGACATTAAGGATTACTGGATTCCTGCTTTCGCAGGAATGACATATTAAGCCCTCAAATCAAGACTCTGCATTCTTTTCCGTATCTTCGACGGTATTAGCAGGACATTTCTTATTTGATGTTTTATTACGATATCTACGTTTTGTCTTTTTTGGAGCAGCTTGTGCTTCTTCTAAGCCGGCATTACTGTCTACAACTTTCACCTCTTCCACAACGCTTACGGTTTGCTCCACCGATTCTTTGGCCTCTAAACTCTTATCTTTTACTTCATTAGCAACATTATTACTATTATTAGCTGTTTTCCATTTATGTTTATTTTTGCGTAACTGTTCTTTTTTCAGCTCTTCTTCAGTATAATCAGCATTATGATTCTGAATTACCGGCTTAACAGAATTAAAATTATTGTTATTTTTCTTGAACAGCTTCACTTTTTCAATCGAATAACTATCTGATGTAGCATTAGGATCGGAATAAAAATTAAGCTTTATATTATATTTTTCTTCAATAAATTTTATCTCAGCACGTTTATTATTAAGTAGATAAATAACTGAAACGATATTGGTAAAAACATTTATTACATCAATTCTTTCTTCAACAATTTCATTCTCTATAGTACGTAAAATTAACATAGCATTAGCGTCACTTGCTCTAATGACTCCCTTACCGTTACAATGAGAACAAATTGCCGAATTAGTTTCTAAGAAAGAAGAACGTAATCTCTGCCTTGAGAATTCAAGTAGTCCAAACTGACTAATATTACCGGTTTGTATACGAGCACGATCACGACTTAAAAACTCTTTAAAGGATCGTTCAATAATTTTACGATTCTTAGCTTCGCTCATATCTATAAAATCAACAACTATCAAACCTGATAGATCTCTAAGCTTTACTTGCTTTGCTACTTCTTTGGCTGCTTCTAAATTAGTTTTTAGTGCCGTTTCTTCAATATTTTGTTCAGAAGTTGATTTACCGGAATTTACATCAACTGCAATAAGAGCTTCCGTAGGATTAATAACGATATATCCTCCTGAAGGTAACGTCACTACAGGCTGATATAATTTAACTAATTGCTCTTCTACTTGAAACTTAGTAAATATAGGAGTTTTACTTTTATGCTCTTTCAGCTTTACAAGTTCTGAAGGTAATAAATCCTGCATAAATTTTGAAGCGTCTTCATAACCCTCTTGTCCTTGAATTACCACCTCTTTAACATTGTGATCACACATATCACGTATGGTTTTACGTATTATACTATCTTCCTCATGAATAAAACACGGAGCCGGAAATTTAATAGTACTTTTACGAATTTTATTCCATAACCTTGCTAAATAATTATAGTCTTTCTTTAAATCTAAGGTGCTACTTCCTCTACCTGCGGTTCTAACAATGACGCTATAAGCATTTTTATCACCGCTTACTATTTTATTTAAAATATCTTTTAGTCTTTTTCTTTCTTCCCCGTTTGATATTTTACGCGATATACCGTTTTGCGAACCTTTATTAGGCATTAAAACACAATATTTACCAGCCAAGGATATATAAGTAGTAAAAGCGGCGCA
The DNA here is from genome assembly GCF_001653015.1 of Rickettsia sp. Tenjiku01. Lineage (NCBI taxonomy): Bacteria > Pseudomonadati > Pseudomonadota > Alphaproteobacteria > Rickettsiales > Rickettsiaceae > Rickettsia > Rickettsia sp. Tenjiku01. The sequence goes on along the minus strand of NZ_BCMR01000018.1, from coordinate 45,815 downwards.
CTTATTTCCTCGTTCTTCCTTAGTCACCTGCACTAATAATATTTGGTTTTTTCTTATTACTTCTTGAACTTTATATTGTTTATATTGCGGAATATTTGACTCAGGGGTACCGCTTTGAATCATTTCAATATCATCAGCCGCTTCTAAATTAAGTTCTGACTGGAATTTACTCTCTACTAAATCTTCTATGGTTTTTAGGTCAATTTCTTCACTATCAACCAAAGAATCATATATAGCAGCCGGTTTCTCTTCATCATCCTCAACCGTAATATTTGAAAGAGCTATTTCAGGAAAAGCATTAACCGGAAAATTTCTCTCCGAGGTAGGCAAATTGTAATAGTTAGGATGGATTTCACTAAACGGTAAAAAACCGCTTTTATCCATTCCGTACTCTATAAAAACAGCTTGTAGCGACGGTTCTATTCTTGTAACTTTTGCTAAATAAATGTTACCTTTATTTTGTTGTCTTACGGTTGTTTGAAATTCAATATCTTCTATATTGTTGCTTTGTCCTAATAAAACTACTCTTGTTTCGCTTGGAAAATTAGCATCAATTATAATCTTTTTATTCATTTATCTTGCTCACTAACTTGAAGAACAAATAATTAATATAATGCTTGTATCTTAAGAAAAATCATTGTTTATCTTGTATTAATTTATTTAAATAGATAATTTATCCATGAGTAAAGAGCAAAAATGAAATTCTAGATAAACTTCAAATAACACCTCTTTAAAATACTAAAAAATATATTATTATTTTTCTTACATTAAAATATTTTCATATTATTTAATTCATTAATTTTTTTTAAAATTCAACAATAATTATATACAAATTACAAATAAGACTACCATACTTGCTTAAAAGCTGATAATCTAATAACTATCCATATATACTTAAATAATGGACTTACGAATCTCTTTAATTTTTAAGATAATAATCTTAATTATTATAATTATGAGTTATATACCATGTATTTATGTTTAGCAAACACTTAATTTATGACTTTAAAAAACGATTACAAAACTATTTTTTGCTCACTTTTGGGAATATTTATTTTTTCCTGTATCAATGCTATAAATTTTTATAATTTTAAAATCTTTTTACTGCTAAATAAAAATCTAGGCGGAGAACAAATAAATCATATCAATCAAACTAAATTTATAGGTTCGATAATCGCAGCCTTTGCCTTAACACAGCTAATTAATAAGTTAAGTAATCAAAAAATTATTTTAATTAGCTTATCTTTATTAATTATTTGTACAATAAACCTAATTTTATTAAATAATTATACTCTAATTAAAATTAATTTTATTGTAATTAATTTTGGAACATTTTCATATTTCACTGCTATAACATTAGACATTATTGAGAGTAGCAAAGAAAAGAAATATTTTTTTTTAGCTTGTATAATGTTGTTATGGGCGGGTGGAAACTTAATGGTAGATTTATTAAATCCATTTATAACACCGACAAATAATACTATAGTAATTTGTGCATTGTTATATTGTATCAATATACTCACCGAATTTCTGCATTATAATCCTACATCTCATAAATTAAATTTAAATTCCAAATTTTCATCCTTAATAAAAAATGTCGAATTACAATTATTGACAGGCTTCGTAGTTGCTTATGTCACCTTGGATATATTATGGTATTATGAAGCTTTTGCATTAAAGAAAGAATTAGCATTAATTAATTTAAGACTTATACTAAAATATATTTTTCTAGCAATATGTTTTTCTATAATTCCTATATGCTATATATTAAGCAAAGTAAATAAATATTTGGCTAATTTATCACTAACTATAATTCTGCTCGTCTGCTTTATTTTACTACCGCTTCATGGAACTAATAAAAACCTTAATATATTATATATAATACTAATCGGTAGTTGTTTAGGATCCATTTATATTTGCAATATTTTAATACTAATTGATAAATTTAGGGATTACGAACTTAGAACAGCTTTATTTTCGTATTTTTCAATGTGCAGCATCGGTACATATGCCGGAGCTTTATCATCTCATGTACCTTACGGCACTATTAACGGCAGTGATTTCTTATTTTCTGTTTTTGCCGTAGTCGGTAGTTTTGTAGCTTATCATTTTTGGTATTTTATTAAGTATACATTATATAGATTTTAATAAGGGTAATTTGTACGTCGATCCGGTACTCGAATCCTCACGTTACTTGCGTGTACGCTGCGGTTCTGCGTTCCGTGTCTCCTTCAAATTTCTCCTTATTAGCAAGTTATGCAAGAAGTCTTATACTAACATAGACGAAGATCAACTTCAAAAAGAGCAAGGAATCCACAAGGTGAGGAGCGGCACGTATCGCGTATACTTAATACGTGAGTATCGCAACTCTTGTAGGATGACACAGCCAATTTTTGAAGTTCATCGAGTATATGTGTAATATTCCGTAATATAATATAACTTGTATAATTTGGCATTAAATATTAATATTTAAATATATTTTTACAATGCCTAAAATGCAGCAAAGTACATTATTAAAACCGGTTAGTTGTTACGGAATCGGGGTCCACTCAGGAAAACGTACCCAGTTAACTATAGAACCCGCTAAAGAAAATACCGGAATTATATTCATTAGAACCGATATATCTTCTGAAAATAATTATATTGAAGCTAGCTATTTCAATGTTTCCGATACCTTGTTATCTACCACTATCAGTAATGATCATAAAGTTCAAATTTCAACAATTGAACATTTAATGGCAGCACTTTGGGGATGCAGCATTGATAATGCAATTATTAAAATTGATGGTCCTGAAGTACCAATTATGGACGGCAGTAGTAAACCTTTTGTGTTTATGATTGAGTGTGCAGGAAAAAAATTACAAAATGCTCCTAAAAAATATCTAAAAATTTTAAAAGATATAAAAGTAGTGCATAAAGATTGTGAATTATATTGTACTCCTTACAATCACATGACTGTAGATTTAACCATTGATTTCAGTAGTAAAGCTATAGGCAGACAAAATCTAAGTTTTAGGGATCAAGAATCTTTTACTAAAAATATTGCGGATGCTAGAACTTTTGGCTTTATAAGAGATGTTGATTATTTGAAAAGCAAAGGGCTTGCCCAAGGTGCCTCATTTGAGAATGCTATAGGAATAGATGAGCAGGATAAAATCTTAAACCCAAACGGCTTACGTTATGAAGATGAATTTGTTCGCCATAAACTATTAGATTTATTCGGTGATTTATATACCAACGGCACTAGCATTGTAAGTGCAATTAAAGGCTACAAAACCAGTCATGCTCTTAATAATGAACTATTGCATAGAATATTTAGCGATACTACCTCTTACAAATTTGTAACTAGCAGTGAGTTATAATAATCATTTCATATTGTTAAATTTCGCTTTCTTTTTTGCATCCTTTTTAAATTTTCACTTTTTGTCCTTTTTATTTCATTATTAACTTTATCTTTATCCATAGCTTTAGTTAAAGGATTATATCCTTCGGCTTTACTAGGATTTTCATAAAATGGATTCATTACATTTTTAATATCTTTAACATAGCTCTCTTTGCTATTATCCATTGTTATTTTATTTTCTCTAAAAAATTCTTCTAAACCGTTTCTTTTTATTTCAAAATTAAAACTGCCTATTATTTCTCGAAATTTTTGTATTTTTTGGTCTTTATTCATACTCCAATAATTCTTATCCGTTATTAATTTTTTTAAAGCTAATGTTTGCAATACTTGATTCTTAGTATAATTCTCTAATTGTTCTAAATTTTTATATATAGGAGTATCTTGTTTTTTATATTCTTCATTTATATTTAATTTAAATATTGCTTTTATTTCTATTTTTTCCTTTTCAGTAAGACCGTCGATAATTAATGATGCGGTCGTAACTACACCGTAACCCGTAGCTTTTAATATATCAAGCACATTACCACTCGCACCTTTAATAATAGAAGCGGCCAAATTTGCGGCTCCACCTAAATTATTGCCAAATATTCGTCCTGTACTTTTCAATTTATTTACATTTAACTCATACTTATCTTGAGTAGCATCCTTACCTGCCGTTTGCGGCGTATATAATTCATTTTTCAAAATATCTTTTAAGCTCGGTTCTAATGATAATATATAATCTTGCTGACTTTTAGCATTTCTGTTATGTACTAATAAATTATTCTCTTTATGAAGTTTACGCAAATTATGCACTTTCAAAGTCTCATTTACAGCTTGAATGCCTACGCTAACTCCTGAAACAACAGCTACAGCTATAATTATCGGTGATATAGGAGTAAAAAGTCCAGAAACTGTAATTGCTATAGAAGCTATGGAAACTGCATAACTTAAACTATTGCTAAATAATATTTTACCGATTTTACTTTGTCTAAAACTAGTCCAACAAGATTTTAACTTATTAAATATTTTTCTAACCCTTGATTTTTTTGACATTTATTTTTCTCTCCAAAGAACAAATATTTTTATAAATTTTTCTTTTATTTATTTAAATAACTTCTCTTACAACTTAAATTATATTATAAATTCTAATAAAAAAAACAAAATAAATGTCTGGAAAAGAATTAAATAAAATTGTTGCAGCCATCTTATTTGCTAGTTTAATTGCTATGATGGTTGGATTTGTTGCAAATATATTATACAAGCCCACTCTAGAGTTACCACATCGCGGCTACAGCGTTGCAGTTCAAGAATCATCAGAAAATCAAAATACTACCGCACTAGAGCAAGCACCGGTAAATATACCGGAATTAATGAAGACTGCTAACACCGATAACGGTCGTGCAATAGCCAAGAAATGTTTAATGTGTCATTCTCTTGATAAAGACGGTCCAAATAAACTAGGACCGCATCTTTGGGATGTAGCAGGCAGACCAAAAGCAAACATAGCAGACTATAAATATTCCCCTGCCCTATCAAAACTTGGCGGCATATGGGATGATGATAGTTTATTTGCTTTCTTACATAAACCAAGTAGCTATGCACCAGGAACTAAAATGTCCTTTGCCGGTATCTCAAAACCACAAGACATAGCTGACGTAATATTATTTTTAAAAACTTATGTTCATGATAAATAATTATCTCACCGAAATATGGTTAATAATAGGTATAATTTGCATAGTTGTTGAATTCTTTACAGTTCCAAGTATTGGATTCTTATTCTTTGGGCTTGGAGCGTTATCAAACACTCTTGTGGTATATAACTACCCTCTAGTTAGCTTAACAAATCAAATAACATTTTTTGGTATATTATCACTTATTTGGTTTTGCATATTATATTATCCTCTTAAAAAATATGTTTATAATAAAACTGATAAAACAAAAAATTACTCGGATATGATAGGCAAAACGGTAGAGGTTTATAGTGCTACAGTTTCTTCTGATACTATAGGACAAGTAAGATGGTCCGGTGCTATTATGAATGCTTACCTTGTTCCAAATGAAATCGATGCAAAAACAGGCGACCGACTTTTTATTATCGAAGTTACAGGGAATGTACTAATTTGTTCTAGAGAAAAACCTAATAATAATTCTTAGCAAAATATTTCTAAATGACATTGCCCGCGTAAATACAAGTCCTCATTGCAAGTAGGTATTGTTACGTGGATCATTTTATGTCATGCCCACGGAAGCGGGAATGACACTAAATGCATTTTCCAGTCCAACGCGGGCAGCCTCTCTAAATATTCTCTTTAAACCAATCAAAAGCTTTTTTCAAGAAGCTACTATTTGCATCAAGTCTAATATGAGCAAATTCTTTTTGCTGTTTTAGAGCATGAATTTTTAGCATTCCTATAGTTGCTGAATACATAGCCGGATTATAGTCTTCTATAAAACCGGCAATAATCTCCGGTTTACCGATTCTACTCTGTTTTTCAAAAATTTTATTTGAAAGCTCTTTAAGTCCTCTAAGCTGAGACCCACCGCCGGTAATTACAACTCTAAACACTTCAACCTGCCCTTTTGTTGCTTTATCATATTCGGCTTTTACCATTGATAATATTTCTTCGGCTCTTGCTCTTATTACCTCAGCCAATTTATAAATTGTTACGGAAGTATTTAAAGTATGATGAGTATCAACCTGAAAATCCTCCATATTTATAATACTATCTTTCTCAAATAAAGGTATCATTACATTACCGTATAAAATTTTTAATTTCTCTGCCGTAACAAGATCAATACCAAAGACTTTAGCAATATCCGAGCTAATATGAAAACTACCTATATTTACATGCCCCGTATATATTAATTTACCAGCAAAAAAAATGCCGAAAGAGGTAGTTTTATCCCCCATGTCGATGATAAGCGAACCTAGATTTTTTTCATCATTCGTAAGACAGCTAATAGCAGAAGCATAAATTGCTAGAGTAATATTTGTGACTTCAACATGACATTTAGCGAAGCATTGTACAATATTTGATAACATATTTGAACTAGCAGCAATAATATGTAATTCACAACTAAGTTCTCTACCGTACATACCTATAGGATTCTCGACTGAATTATTATCAAGGGTAAATTCAAGAGGAAAATAATGAATAATTTCTTGGTTTTTAACTTTAAATTCAAGTAATGCTTTTTGTAGTAACTTTTTAATATCCTGCTGCGTTACGGTTTGCCCGTTAACTTTAATGGTATAATTAATATAATAAGATTTAGTGTCGGCACCTGATAACGATAATATAACTTTTTTTATATTTTTACCGCAATCTTTTTCAAGTGCGTAAATTGCTGAAACAATGCTAGTTTCAGCATTTTTTAAATCTGATATAACTCCTGATTTAATACCTTTAGAATGATGCAAATTTTGGCTAGCTACTTTAATTTCACCTTTTTTACTAATATAGGCAGCAATTACGGCAATCTTACTACTACCGAAATCAAGTGTAACAAAATTTGATATTTTCTCTTTCATTTTTTTATGCTTGTTATTCCAAAAACGTCATTGCGCGAAGAATTACAAAACTACGTTTCTCTTCGCAATGACGATTCTCAGTACTTCTCTATATAATACTTATTCTTATCCCTTAAATCCAAAACCTTATAATTTTGGTTAAATAGCTTATTAGCTTTATTTAGTGCATCGACATATTTTAATGCTTCTTCAAACTCTTTTTCAGGTAACTTAATACTTATATTACCTTTAAGATTTAAATCCCACCTTCTATCTCCGAGTCTTACAGCAGCTGAAGTTTTATTCATTAATGCCGGATATTTCTGCAGCTCTAATACTAATGTACCTGCATAGATATTCGCCCCTTCCCCTACAACATGTAATAAATGAGGAAAAGGTTGAATATTTTTACTGATTTCGTAACCTTCTTCATCGACTAAGAAAAGCTGATTATTAAGTTGCCAAATAGCAATAGGTTCTCTTTCAAATAATTTTATATATACCGTATTTGGTAATCTTCTACTGACATATACTTCCTTGATCCATTTATTTTTCTTTAAATTATTTCTAATTTCGTCTAATTTAAGAGCAAAAATAGGACTGCCCTTATTTGCATTTAAAACCTTTAATATTGTAGGCTCATCGACATTTTGCTGTCCTTCAATGATAACATTCTCAAGTTTAAACCCAAGTTTTGTTGTTGTTTGGTATATATTTGTTGTTAAGTAGGTTTTTATGCCAGCAAAATATTTTGTAAAAACAAATAGACATACAAAGATAATTAAAGCAATCTTAAGCCCTAATATTGCTTTTTTGTAAATTAGTCCTAATTTTCGGCGTAATGAGATATTATTAGTTTTTTTTGTTTGTTTTTTTTTATTGGAGCTTGTTTTTTTTCTCATGATTCAAAGCTTGCCGTCTTTATAATTTCTTCAATTAAGTTAGTAAAATTTATCCCTGCATAAGCTGCAATTTCCGGCACTATTGATAAAGGCATCATACCTGGGTGAGTATTTATCTCCAAAGCATATAACTTGTTTGTCTGCTCTTCTAAAATAAACTCTGCTCTAGCAGGACCTTTACAATTCATTGTTTTATAAATTTTTTCTGATTCTATAAGTAATTTCTCATATAAATTAGCAGGTAGCGGAGCAGGACAAAGATGATCAGCAAATCCTTCGGTATATTTAGTTTCATAATCATAGAAACGATTCTTTAGTAATTTAATCTCTAAAGCTCCAAGAGCTTTGCCGTTTAATACCGCTACTTGCAATTCTCGCCCTTTTATATATTGTTCTATTATTACCTGATCACCGTAAGGAAAATCATAATCGACAAAGTTAAAATCGTCTTCTGCAAATATCACCTCAACACCAATACTTGAACCTTGCGTAAGAGGCTTAATAACGTACGGTCGTTTCATAGGATGATTTTTTATATTATCGCTTTTATTTACAACAATGCTTTCTGCCATATTAATATTATGCGTTAAAAACCAGATCCTAGAATGTATTTTATCGAATGCTAAAGCTGAAGATAACACGCCGCTATGAGTATAAGGAATCCGCATTATATTAAGTAATCCTGGTAAACAACCGTCTTCACCATATGTACCGTGCAGGCAATTAAAAACGATATCAGGTTTTATTTCTTGTAATCTAACTGCAATATCCGCTCCCATATCAATAAAGGTAACTCTATATCCTAATTCAATTAAAGCTTTACTCACTACTTCGCTTGACACTAACGATACTTCACGCTCAGCAGACATACCGCCTGCCATTAATGCTATATGCTTTTTACCGGTACTACTTAATATTTTAACTATAGAGTGTTCTACCCAATGTGTTTGATATTTATGCACGTTTTTTCCTTTCTTATTAAATCCATTGTAATTCCTAACTAAAAGCGGCCTTGTTGCATAGCTCGAAAAACCTACTCGATGTCATCCCCGCGTAGGCAGGGATCCAGAAAAATAACTTCAATATTGATATAGAAGTTACACATTATAAAATAAACATATAAAAAACTTGTTTTTTATATGTTTTACTGGATGCCCGCCTTCGCGGGCATGACATAGAACTAGCTGCAACAACGCCATTTTTAATTAGGGATGACGTCCGATTCTCTTAATCTCCCACTCTAACTTAACCCCACTATCTTCACATACTTTCTGCCGGACGAAATCACCTAAATCTTCTAAATCCTTAGCGGTAGCATCACCATTATTTATCATAAAATTACAATGAAGTTCTGACATCGAAGCACCGCCTATTCTATAGCCTCTAAGCCCCGCTTTGTCAATAAGTTCCCACGATTTACGCCCTTCAGGATTTGCAAAAGTACTACCGCCCGTACGCTCTTTAATAGGCTGTGTAGATGATCTTGCGTTATTTATTTCATTCATCCGTAATAATATATTTTCACTATCGCCTTTATTTATTTTAAAAACAGCTTTGAGAATAATTAAATTCTTTGGTAAATTATTACTGCGATATTTAAAACCGATTTCTTCATTTGTGAATGTTAAAAAGTTTCCTGCAAAGTCAATCGCTTCAATCTGCACTACAATATCTTTAAATTCAGAGCCGTAAGCACCGGCATTCATAGCAACACCGCCGCCGATAGTCCCTGGAATACCTACTAAAAACTCAAAACCGGAAATAGCATTTGCTTGACAAAATTTTGCTAAATTATAATTAAGGCAGCTGCTACCTACTATTAAATGATTATCTATAAACTCAATATTGCTAAAATTCTGACCAAGTTTTATAACAACCCCTTCTATGCCGCCGTCTCTTATAATAATATTTGAGCCTGCTCCAAAGGTCTTTATAGGTAAATTTTGCTTATTTTGTATTAAGAAACTTTTTAAATCTTCGCTATCTAAAGGTTTAAAGAAAATTTCAGCATTACCGCCTACTTTAAACCATGTTAAGTGTTTTAAATTATAATCTTTTTTATACTCGCCTTTTACTATCGGTAAAATTAACATATTTAGTCCTGCTATTCGCTTTACTGTTATCTTCACTCTTTTGTCCCCTAGTTCGCTTGACCCTATGTTATACGAACAGATGTCATTCCCGCGAAAGCGGGAATGACATAAGAGCTATGCAACAATACCAGTCAAACCACGGTATGACAGCTAAAGCCACGGGATGACAATCTCCCATCTAATTCATTAGCAAAACTTGAAATATTACCTGCTCCCATCATAATTATCATATCACCAGAAGCTGCATTATCTATAATAACTCCAACCGCATCATCTAGCTCTGCTAGAAAATTTGCTTTATCGTGATATTTATGCTTAGTAATCTTATCAACTAAACTTCGTCCTGTAATTCCTTCTATAGGGCTTTCACCTGCAGCATATATATCGGTAATATAGAGTATATCGGCATCAGCAAAGCAAAGCATAAAATCATCAAATAAATACTGCATTCTTGAATATCTGTGAGGCTGAAAAATAGCAATAACTTTACCGTTTTGTTTATTTGCTATATTTTTAGCCGTCGCAAGCGTTGCTTTGATTTCCTCAGGGTGATGAGCGTAATCATCGATAATTGAAGCGTTATTATATTCAGCTACTTTAGTAAATCTCCTCTTCACTCCTTTAAAATTATTAAAACCGTTTTTAATAGCTTTAATACCGAAATCTAATTCTATCCCAACGCCAATTGCAGCAAGACTATTTAAAATATTATGTCTTCCGGGCGTTGGAATAGTAATTTTTTCAATAATCGTTGTACCTAGTACATTTGGTAGACTAATTTTTACGTCAAAAGTAGAAGAGGCAATATCAGTGTTAATATTAAACGCTATAATATGAGCATCTTCCGAATCGATGCCATAAGTAACAATCTTCCTTTCAGTAATATCGTCTACTAACTTACGAACTATTTTATGATCGATACAACAAACGGCAAAACCGTAAAACGGCAAATTAGTAATAAAGCTTCTAAAAGCACCAATTAATGTTTCAAAATCTCTATAATAATCTAAATGTTCAGGATCAATGTTAGTTATTATCGCAATAGTTGATGGAATATGAATAAACGTTGCATCCGATTCATCGGCCTCCGCAATTAAATAATTACTTGAACCAAGATATGCATTAGTCGATTTATTATTGATGATCCCACCGTTAATAACCGTAGGACATAAACCAGCTGCCTCAAATAAACAAGCAACTAAAGAAGTAGTAGTGGTTTTACCGTGCGATCCCGAAACTGCTACTGAACATTTTAATCTCATAAGTTCAGCAAGCATGTCCGCACGTCTAATAATTGGAATTTTACGCTCCAAAGCTTCTTTTATTTCAGGATTCTTTGGATTAATTGCCGATGAAATAACAACATACGACACATTGGTAATGTTCTGCTCGGCGTGTCCTAAAAATATTTTAATGCCGTATGACTCAAGCCTTTTAGTATTATAATTTTCTACTAAATCGGAACCTTGTACTTTATAACCTAGATTATATAATATCTCGGCAATACCGCTCATGCCAACGCCGCCGATACCTATAAAATGTATAGTTTCTAAGGTTTGATTAGTTTTTTTTAATTCAAGTAACAGCATTTAAGTTTAATCATTTAAAATTGAGTTTTGCATATAGGTTTTAAGTAACATTGTCAAGCACTAACTGTGTCATACCGCGACTTGATCGCGATATCCAGTTTAAAATATTAAAATCATTGATATTAAAAGTTATTTTTATGGATACCATGCTCAAATCACGGCATGACATCGGAATCTTTTTCAAGAGCCATGCAACAAAACCGGTTCAGTATGACAATCATTAAACCTCATCCACCCTATCAAATGTTGCTTCGGAATAGAAGTTTCCTTGTAGCCCACCGACTTTTAGATCAATTAAAAATTTAGCTATTTCTCCGTTTTCTACGAATTCAGCTACCGTTTCAATACCTAAATCTTCTGAAATTTTAATTAATCTTTCTACGAAATACCTACTTTGTACATCACTTGTAATACTACGCACATATTCACCGTCAATTTTGATAATATCAATTGGTAAGCTTTGAAGTTGTTTAAAAGAAGTAAAACCCGCACCAAAATCGTCTAATGCAAATTTACATCCGTACTTACGTAGTTTATTAATAAATAAAGTTATTTTATCGTAATGCTGATTGAAAGAAGTTTCCGTAATTTCAATAATTAAACGATCCCGAACATTATGAGCTTTTAATAAGTTTTCTGCTATGTCCCATAAAGCTTCATCGCCTATTCCTATATTTGAAATATTAACGGCTAACATTAAGTTAGGGTTGCGGGCAAGTTCATTAACAGTCATTGCTAAAACAATTTGATCAATTATAAAAATTAATCCTTTATTTTCAGCAATAGGGATTATAGGACCTACGGAAATATAAACACCGTTCTCGTCAGGTATACGAAGCAGACATTCATAATAATGAATCTTCATAGTATTACGATCTATTATAGGCTGATAAGCAAATCGCATAGTCTTTTTTGCTAAGGCTTGTCTTAGTAAGTTAAGCTGAAGATTAGATTTTCTTATATTTTCCAAATCATGTTCTGTACTGCTATATTCACGGTAATAATAATTATTATTTTGTGAAAGTAACATATTTAATGTTTTTTCAATTTCTTTAGCATTATTACTTACTTTTTTTGGAAATTTAATACTCGCAATATAACAATTCATATAAATTGCCGGCTGCTGTTCATTAATATAAAGCTGCAAAAATAAATATAATTTTCTAGCAAAATTTTTAATTAAGTCAGAATCAGTAGTATTTAGGATAAATAATATTCTATCTTTCTTTATTTTCTTAAACTTTGAAAAAATATTAAGTTCTTTGCTTACATCTTCAATGATTTGATCTAAATCTTCAATTATACAATGCTTACCCTGCTCTATAAATTCTATTTCATCATAATTAACTAATCTACAAGCAAAACATACGCCTTTTTCCAATTTATCTATCGCATCTTGTAAATCTTTATAATCCGTTATTAATTCCGACATTGCCATGTGTATCATAAAATTATATACTTAAGAATATTAGGACATTTTTACTGTAAATGAAATAAAAATATGAACCGCATAGAAAGGATACAAGAAAAATTAAGTGTGTTAAAACCACATTTTCAAGAAATAATAGATGAAAGCTATAAACATGCTAGTCATTATAACGGAATTCACAGCCATATAAAAATAAGAATTTCTGCAGAAACATTACAGGGGACAAGCCTAATTGCCAATCATCGCACTATTAATAACTTACTTGCCGATGAATTTAATAGCGGCTTGCATGCTTTATCGATAGAGGTACTATGAAAACAAATAATATTTTAAAAGTAGCCGTTGGCGCTAGCAGCGTAGCACAAAAAGCCTTAAATAGTATAACGGATAAAAGCTGTGGCATAATTGAGGATAAAATACTTAAAGGTAATTACGTCACTCGCGAAGAATTTGAAAAATTACAAACTTTAGTAATAAAACTCAAGAAAGAATTAGCAGAGTTAAAGAGCAAATAATTAATCAACTAGTTTCAGAATTTTCTATTTTTGCTTTTAGCTCTTCTATTTCTTCTATAGTTAGCCCTGTTGAATCTGCTATTATATTGACATCTATATCTTTAAGTCACAAGTTCTTTGCTATTTCTATGCTTCTTTCTTTCCCTTTTTCACACTGTTCTTCCTAAAGCTATTTCCTCGGCATCTTCCATTAATTTCGCTCTTATATAGGCATCATATTCTTCGGCGGTGAGGTTATGCATTTCTATTATATTGTATGCATCTAATACCTTCTCGCTCTTTATATTTGCAGGTGGGCTGTTTTCTGTTTCTGCACACTTAAATAAATGTAGCCACTCATCTATAGTAGTTTCAAGCTTATCTTTATCAAAATTTTAAGCTCTATAAATACATAGGAAAAATCAAATAAATATTGCTTATTTGTTTTAGTTTCAAGCATTTTAGTATTAATAAGTATAACTATTACCAGTAATAAATCTTTATGCTTTATTCCTTGTGTAAGTTGCTGTACGTAAGAATGAGCAGAATAATATTGCACTCTTTTTAAGTAATCGCTTTCATTTCTTTTTTGCATCTCGATTATATACCAGCTACCGGCTTCATCTTTAACCTTTAAATCAAATATGCTTTTTGTTCCCTTTATCGAGCATAGGTACTTGCTCTACAGGTATAAATTCTATTGCTTTAATTCTAAGCCCCTCAGGTAGTTCAAGAACTGCATTGATAAATTCCTTGAACCTCTCTAAATCACGAAAGATTTTTTTAAATACACTATCAATTAGTGGGATCTAAATATCTTTGCATATTAATTATTACTTTTGGTATTATTATATAGCTTTTTAAGTAATCAGTAAATAATACTAGAATATGTACTTTTAATAGAATAATTATTGCTATTTTTTAACAAAAATTACGTACTTTGATCCGTTCTAATGGATACGATTGCTGACATGCCAGGAACTAGATTAGCATTTGGGGATTCAAAATCTATTAAAACAGGTACACGTTGTACACTTTTAGTAAAATTACCGGTAGCATGATCTGGTGGGATTAAGCTAAATTTAGAGCCGGTCGCAGGAGCAATATTACGAATCTTCCCGTAAATTACCTTTTTAGGCAAAGCATCAAATTCAATTTTGACTTTCATGCCGGACTTAAATTTCTGAATTTGTGTTTCTTTAAAATTAGCCTGAATATACATAGTATTATCTTGAACTATAGAAAACAACGCTCTACCCGGTACTATGTAATTTCCGACTTCTAAACTACTATTACCGAATATACCGGGTACCATAGCAATAAGTTTAGTATTTTGTAAGCTCCTTAAGGTTACTTTTTTATTTGCTGTTAGCTCTTTAAGTTTTTCCTGTTCTGCTGCTTTTTCAAGCTCAAGAAGCTGTAAATGTTGCTTAGATATATCTAAATCTAACTGTGCTTGTTTATAATCCGTTTTGGCTTTTTGATATGCGTTTTTAGAATCATCTAACGTTTTAGAGCTAGCAAATTTTGCCTTATTTAACTCCTGCACTCTCATAAAATCTGTTGCAACAATATCAAAGCTTATTTTATTAAGCTTTAATTTTTCAGCTGCTTGCTCTAGGCTAATCTGCCCTATTGAGATTTTTTGCTCTATAATTTCTATATTTTTTATGCAAGCTTCAATAGATGCTTCAAGTGCTGCAAGCTTTGCCTTATAATCTCTATCGTCAATTTCACCTATCAGATCGCCTTTATTAACTTTAGTATTATTGGTAACAAATAACTTTGTTAAAACACCGCTAACTTCAGCACTAACATTTGAAATATCTGCATCTATGTAAGCATTATCCGTAGATTGTGTATTTGCCCAAACATAAATTCTATATCCCAAATAAATAAATATGATTAAGGCTATAATAATTACATATTTAGTAAATGGATGATGTTTATATTTGTCGATAGCTTGTTGTAACACACTCGGCATAATTAACTTTACCAATACCCTCTATGTTTCAAAAAATAACAAATTGGTATAGAAAGAATATATATAACTGCAATTACCGGTAGTGAATACCATGGATATATGATAAGATTTATAATAACAATAGCAACTAAAATCATTGCAAGCGATAAATATTCAGGTTTAATACTCAAATTTTTTGTTGAGATTGTAGGAAGCCTACTAGCAAGTAGAAAAGCTATAATAGCCAAATATATATTAATTGTTATAGTATGAGTACGGGTATTGATATTTAATAACGTACCGATTTCAAAATCTATCATTACAGGCATTAAAGCAAGTAAAGCACCGCATGGGGCAGGTACACCGGTAAAAAAATAGTCAGTTTTATCTTGTTTCGGTTGATAAATACCAACGTTAAAGCGAGCTAAACGTAGTGCCATACACACTATAAATAATAACATTACCGCTGATGAAAATACCTTATACTCATATTGTTGAAAAGACCATAAATATATCAGATATGCAGGAGCTATACCGAAATTAGCAAAATCGCATAATGAATCAAGCTCTGCACCAAATGGACTAACTGCATTTAGCATCCTTGCTATTCTACCGTCGATACCGTCAATAATTGCCGCTACTATAATGCAATATACCGCAAGTTCCCATCTGCTATCCAAAGCAAATTTTATAGAACTCATACCGGTTACTAAACCAAGCAACGTAATAAAGTTGGGAATTAATTTTATTAGAGGTACAGGCTTAGTTATTATAGATTTACGAATTTTTAACAATTTTTATACTCAAAATGTATTTATCACGTCATTGCAAGGAAAAAACAGTGTGGTTGCATGGCTGTCAATGTCTCATTCCTGCAAAAGCAGGAATCCAGAAAAAAATAATCTTAATTTGATAAAATAAACAGATAAAAAACTTGTTTTTTATACGTTTCACTGGATTCCCTCCCGCCTACGCGGGAATAACATAAACAAACCATGCCTACGGCTGCTCGCAATGATGGTTTTAAAGTTATGAGGCTACTTCCTCTCAAACTTAAATTCTGTTGTCTTTTTACGTCCAAAATCAGCAATGATAGTTTCACCGCCTATAGCAGTCTGCCCTTTACTCACTAATAAAGCTGTTTTCAACGGTAGATAAACATCTACTCTGCTACCGAAACGAATTATACCATATCGCTCGCCCGTTTTAACTTCATTAGCCTCTTCTAAATCACACACTATACGCCTTGCTATAAGTCCGGCTATTTGAACAAAAACAATTTTCTGACCTTGAGCAGTTTCCATTAATACTGATTGACGCTCATTATAAATACTAGCTTTATCGAGTGAAGCATTAAAAAATTTTCCTGGATTATAATGAAGTGCTAAAATTTTTCCGTTTGCCGGGATTCTATTAACATGGACATTAAAAATATTTAGAAAAATACTAACTCTAATCATTTCCACATCACCAAGCCCTAATTCCGGAGGCGGCAATGCTTCCTTAATTTCTTGAATTATTCCATCTGCAGGACTTATTACCAGATCATCACTTATAGGCACAAAGCGATCAGGATTACGGAAAAAATAAATACACCAAGCAGTAGCAATACATCCAATACAGCCAAGTTTTTCATTAAATGATGCTAATAAAAAACTTACTAATGCAAAGCTAGCAATAAATATATATCCTTCGCGGTGAATAATTTTAAATAAATCATTATATTGTTTCATTTTAATCTCTATGAATCTCCTTATTATTTTTAACTATGCCTGTTGGTTCTCACTCTCGTTTTCATCTTCGTCTTGAGGGGTAGTTTGGACTTCTTGCGCAGCACCAAGAGCATATACACATAAATCCGGGAGTGGAACGCCGTTTTTTTTGGCAAGATCATTTAGCTGTGATATTGCTTTCATAACATCATCAGGAATAGTACCGCCTCTTTCGTCAGATAACCATTTTGCTTGAAATTGTAGCGGATGATGCCCTTCTTGAGGCGTACCTATATAAAACTTAAACTTGGCTCTTTGTCCACTAAAATCGCAGTCAAATTCAAACTCTTTATAATGTGCCATAACTTTATGAATTAATAATTATATTAATATTATTATAACAATAAAAATGCAAATCTAAAATAATTTCTTGTCTAATATTTTTTAAGTTTTTTAGCAATATAACGATTTGAATATAGAAATTTATCGCTAGAATCTATAATTATCCCGCCTGCTTCCTTAATAAAAAGCTCAAATGCATAATATAATGTAAAATTTAATAATGATAAACATATTAAATCCGCTTTACCTGACGCTACAAGCGTAGCCCCATAGCAAAGAGAACCAAAAGATCTAATATTATCTACCTCTATCTCCTCCAAATCATTATGAGTTACATCTTCAATAATTGCTAAACAGTTTTTTAAATCGGCATTATCGGAAACTCTAAGTCTTAATCCTTGATAATTAGAGTTTAAATTATTTTTTTCTATCCAAGCTCCCTTACCTTTTTCAGCATAATAAATTTCATTAAGAGCAGGAAAATATATTACTGTAGAAGTAGGCGTTAAAACTTCTTGATTCCTTTTTAAATAAGTTACGGATATCGCAAAAAAAGGTATGCTTCTGGCGAAATTATTTGGGCTATCTATAGGATTAATTAAAAAAACACTCTCATAATTATTATTTAAATCGAATTTATCCTCCGGAAAAAATAAATATTGTGTATGTTTTTGTAATTCTTCACATAATAAAGTTTTTAATTTTAAATAAGATCGCTTACAAAATTCTTCATTTCTTACAGAATTTTTTTGTAGCATTTCGAGTTCTAAAAAATCTCTATGCAAAAACTTAACAGCTTTACGCAGGGCATTAATTAATACATTAGTTATAGGCTGCATTTGATATTTTTAATTTAAGATATTAGTTTTAGAAATTATGTCGTATGGCTTTAAAAAATTGATACCATTCCTAGCTAAAAGCATTGCCTGAGTGGATGCTGAAATTCATCATTGCGAGGTAAAACTGTAAGTTTTGACTAAGCAATCTCAGAATATTTGACGAGATTGCCACGCAGCCTACGGCTGCTCGCAATGACGGGATGGTATCCATAGTTCAATAAAACAGCTTACTTCGCTCGCCCAACATATGTCATATCATCAGTTTTAACAACAATTTTTTCTCCTATTTCTAAATATTGCGGGACTTTAACTTTAATACCGTTTTCTAAAATTGCTGGTTTATAAGAAGCGGTAGCGGTTGCTCCTTTTATTACCGGATCAGTTTCACTAATTTCAAGTATAACAGTTGGAGGAAGCTCAATATTTAAAGGCTTGTCATTATAAAATTCGACTTTAACAATCATATTTTCAGTTAAGAAAGATAATTTTTCTTCTAACATTTCCTTGGAAATATTTATTTGATCAAAATGATTGGTATCCATTAATACCAAATCATCACCTTCAAAATATAAAAATTGATAATCTTTTTGTTCAAGTTCAGCTTTTTCTAAATAATCGGCAGAACTGAATCTTTCGTTACGCTTTGTCCCTGTTTTTAAATTTTTCATTTCAACTTGTACATAAGCTCCACCTTTCCCGGGTTGAGTATGTTCCGGTGTTTTGCTGACAACCCATAAATCATTATTATACACTAATATGTTACCTGTTCTAATTGAATTTGCTGAAATTTTCATATATCATACATTTAATACTTAAAATTAAAGTATAAATATACAAATTATTTCCTTTAAAAACAAGAATTTAATCTTATGACCACAATATTAGTAGTAGATGATATAGAACCCAATATTAAGTTACTAACAGCCAAACTTTTAAAAGAGTATTATACGGTTCTTACTGCAAATAGCGGTAAAGAAGCACTAGCAATTCTTAAAAAAGAAAAAATTGATATTATACTACTTGATGTTATGATGCCGGAAATGGATGGATGTGAGGTATGTCACACGATAAAAACCGATCCGGAAACTACTCATATACCGGTTGTAATGGTAACTGCACTTTCCGATATTGATGATCGAGTTAAAGGTCTTGAGGCAGGAGCTGATGAGTTTTTAACAAAGCCGATTAACGATACTGCTCTATTTGTAAGACTTAAATCACTATCTAGAATGAAAAGCTTAATTGATGAGTTAAAGCTTCGTAATAGCACTAATGCATTATTAGGCGTAACAAATATCGAAATGCATGACACTTGTGCAGATAAAAAAATATTACTAATTAATGATGATGTGGTACAAGCTAAAAATATAAAACAAATGTTACTTAAGCTTACCCAAAACGTAAAGGTAATAAGTAATTCCGATGAATTAGATATTATAAATGAATATACCCCCGATTTAGTAATTATCAGTAGTACGCTCGAAAATGACGATCCTTTGAGGATCAGTGTTATTTTAAGAGGTAAAGCAGAAATAAGCGGCGTAGTAATAATTTTACAAATTGATGAAGACGGTATACCTTTGGTTGTGAAAGGTATTGAACTCGGTATTAATGATTATTTCGTTTATCCTATAGAGGAAAGTGAATTGCTTGCTAGAATTAAAACACAATTAAGACGTAAGCAATATCAAGATAATTTACGTAATGATCTTGAACAAAGTGTCAATTTAGCAGTTAAAGACGGTCTAACCGGCTTATTTAATCGTCGCTATTTCGATATACATCTCAAACAAATTATTGAGAAAACTAATAAAGAAAGTATTAAATTATATTTACTTATGTGCGATATCGACAATTTTAAACATGTAAACGATACTTACGGTCATCAAGCAGGCGATAAGGTTTTAACAATTGTATCCCGTATTTTGAAGAATACTCTCAGAGTAACAGACTTAATAGCAAGATTCGGCGGTGAAGAATTTACTATACTCTTAACGGATATAGATATTTCTAAAGCAATTGAAACTGCGGAGAGAGTTAGAGTTAAAATAGAATATATGAATTTTCACATTGAAGATCAAATTAAACCTTTAAAAACAACTATTTCAATCGGAGTTACGAAATATAAAAAAGAAGAATCAATAGAATCTTTCATTGAACGTGCTGACAAAGCTATGTATGAAGCTAAAACAACGGGTAAAAATAAAGTAGTAAAATTATAATTGATTTTTTAAAGTAAAAAAATAATGAGCAATTCTTCCAAAAAACATCTTGATTTACCATATAGACCAGGGGTCGGCATGATGATATTAAATGCCGATAACCATATATTCGTCGGTAAAAGAATAGATACAAAAATATCTGCATGGCAAATGCCGCAAGGTGGGATAGTTCCCGGCGAAACACCAAGTATCGCAGCAATGCGTGAGATGTTAGAAGAAATAGGCAGCGATAAAGGATATATTATTGCCGAAAGCAAATTCTGGTATAGTTATGATGTACCAAGCTTTTTAATACCTAAACTGTGGAACGGTAATTTTCGTGGACAAAAACAACGCTGGTTTTTAATTAGGTTTACCGGAAATAACGAAGATATTAATATAAATACCTCTAATCCGGAATTTGACCAATGGCGTTGGGCATCACTTGATGAACTCTTATCTATTATAATACCGTTTAAACGTAAACTTTACCAAGCCATCGTAAAAGAATTTGAATCATTAATTCAGTAAAAATTATATATAGTACTTGTAGAGCAGCACTTAATATGTACGTACTATCATTCTTTATTAGGTTATAATTATTATCACCGATTATATGTGCAGTAAATGCATTTGCTAGATTAGATATAGTTATATTAGCAATAAAATCTTTTACTTCTCTTATATGAAATAAGTTTATAATGAAATTACTTAGACAGTAATTTGTTGTTTCAGTTTCCCAATTAACCGTATCAATTTGAGTTTCCGGCATTAAAAATCATGAATTTATATCTTCAAACGCAAATTTTAGCTCTCTAACCAATCCACATAAAATATATTTTTTATCAGCAATATGTACAAAGGTATGATCGATCAGGATGCTCATCTAAAAAATATGTAGAGGTATTAGAAAAAGGTTTTAAATGTACAGAATATACCTTATTTCTATCAAGGCTTTGGTCATAACTATTTTCACTAGAATCAGCTGGTATTAAATATGGTAATAAAATAAGTCTACAAAAATAACCGATTAACTTAACTATATTTGGTAAAAATTTAATATGATAATTTGGCATAACGTTACTTTATGTTTATTATAACATGTCTTATTATTAAGATTATTGTTATAATTCAATTAATTTAATAAGAAACCACCGTTTAGCTGTTGATACTTGTGTGATTTTTGCTATTATTCTTTTCACTTAAGTAATTCAACCTGAAAATAATTAGATTATACTTTCTATCTTTGCAGCCAATATAAAGTTGTTTTCCATAAGACCGTCTATTTTATGAGTCCATATTTCCACACTACATGCGCCCCAAGATATAGTTAAATCGGGATGATGTGCTTCCTGCTCTGCAATTTCAGTTATCTTATTTGCAAATTCCATAGCTTTTATAAAATTAGAAAATTTATATTTTTTATAAAGAGGCCCTAATGCATTCACTTGCCACTCACTTTGTAATTGAACTAATAACTTATCAATTTCTTTTTTCTCAAGTGGCGGAACTCCACCCTCACATGGTATGCATCTTTTCTCACTTAATACTGTCATAGTTTTTTTTCTATATCAAAGTTAAAATATTGATCTTTATAAGGCTCATCTGCAAGTTTGTATAATGCCACCACTCAATTTTACATGCTTTAAAATTATGTTTTTGCATCTTAGAACATAAATAATTACGTTTAATATTGCTTATCAATTAATTTACTATCATGAGGTAAAGCTTTATCAAATAAGTCAAAAGAAGTATACATGTCTACCGTATTGTCATCTAAAGAGGATTATAACACGCGCGTCTTTCAGCTTTCTCTTAATAATGACTTCAGGATTATTATTAACTTCCTTCTGAAGCTTTATTATTGATCAATCTACAGTACTCCTACTATGACTAGATCTTTCAGCTATATAACCTAATATAAAACATTTAGACTTATCTATATATATGGGTAAAAGCTTTCCTTATTTTTTTGATCAATATTATCTTTGCTCCATCTTAAAAATGTTGTACAGCTTTTTGTGGTCTATATGCATATAATCAGTGAATAACCATCTTTTTGTATCTCAGCTTGTACTGCTTTAAGAGCCTTAACAGCTTCTATGGTTAAAATTGCTTCCGATGCTTTATAAGCATCTACCTTTTTACCAACAAAATTTTCATCTGAATAATAATGCATATTTTGAATAATTGTAGGGTCGATATCTTTCAGATACACGAACCCTTTAAGTAAGGATTTAACATATATTGGAAGAAAGCTCATAAATATAAAAATTAAACTTGTTAAAATCAATTTCATAAAATGCTAGGCTTTATAAAGATTTCTAATTGATTTTATTTTGAGATATTTTTTAGTGCAAATCAAATCGTTTTAGATCTTCACAGAACCTAATATAAAATAGACTCCTTGGCATAATCTCTTTCTAAAGGTAATTTGGATCTGGTACTCGAATCCTTACATAGATTTGGCTACGCCCCGGTTCTATGTTCCGTGCTTCCTTCAAATTCCTCTTTATAAAATAGGTTATGCAAGAAGTCTAATATTTATCTTATACAAAATTTTATTAAAAACTATGGGACTGTTAACAGTACTATAATAAACTCACCCCCATTTTGTGACAGGCACGAAGGTAGAGCCTATATATATAATAGACGAGAGGATGAACAACGAAGCACAAAGTTCAAATCAGTTTACTATAGAACTGTCAAAAAGACAGATGAATGGTAGCGAGGGAGGGATTTGAACCCCCGACACACGGATTATGATTCCGTCGCTCTAACCAGCTGAGCTACCCCGCCAGGGGAAAAGTGTTTATATAATTTGTTAAGAAGTGTCATTCTAGATAAAAGCGGTTGCATGGCTTGGAAAATGTACTTAGTCATACCGTGGCTTGACCACGGTACCCCAAAAAAATAACTTAACATACTAATTAATTTAAATATTTTAAGCTGGATCCCACGATCAAGTCGCTGGATGACAATAAAAAATTGATCCATGCAACAATTGACTAGCAACTTCTCAAATTTTATCTTAACGTTTAGAGAATTGTGTTTTCTTACGTGCTTTACGTTGTCCGTATTTCTTACGCTCTACTACCCTAGAATCACGTGTTAAAAGACCACCTTTACGCAAAATAGCATGAAAATCCGGAGCAGCTTTATCTAAAGCTTTAGAAATTCCATGTAAAATAGCACCTTTTTGTCCTGAAATTCCTCCACCCCTAACAGTACAAATTATATCATACTGATCAATAGTTTTTGTTAAGACAAACGGCTGTAAGATAGTTTTCACATAAGTTTCAGAAGGAAAATACTGGGCTATGGTTTTTTTATTAACAACTATTTTTCCTTTTCCTACTTTAAGCCATACTCGTGCTATAGCATTTTTTCTTTTACCTGTAGCATAAAACTTGCCTAAATTATCTATTTTTTCTTTAGGAGTTTTTAATACTAAAGGTTCTTTAGTTAACTGCTTTTCTACTTTTTCTGTTTTAATTTTTAACTCGGGCATATTCTATTACTTTTTATTTTTTGGATTTTGGCTTGCAAAATCATAAACATTAGGTTGCTGTGCCATATGAGGATGATCACCATTTGCATAAACATACAAATTACTCATTTGCTTAGCACCTAAAGCATTTCTTGTAATCATTCTTTTTACGGCCATTTTAATAACCCTCTCAGGGTGTTTACCACTTAAGATTTTACCTGCCGTAGTATCTTTTATCCCACCTGGAAATCCTGTATATCTGTAATATATTTTTCCGTCTTTGGGATTTGCTTTTTTACCTGTTAATTTTACATGCTCCGCATTTATTATGATTATATTATCACCACAATCTAAATGAGGTGTAAAGCTAGGCTTATGCTTACCGCGTAGCATATTAGCAACTCTGCTAGCGAGTCGTCCTAGTACAATATTTTTTGCGTCTATGACCCACCATTTCTTTTCAATTTCCGATGGCTTTGCCGAGTAAGTTTTCACAATAGTATCTTTTTAATTAGAATTTAAAATTAAAGAATCAAGCAACACATTTAATAGCATTAATACCCGCTACCTGTCAAGCTAAATATAATTTATTTACTTCCGAATATTATTTTTCTATCGGTAGAAAAATATAAATTATTATTTGCTCTTAGCCCATAATAACGAATATTTTTTATAATTTTGACAACATGAGGTATCATGTTTAATCCATTATTATCAACATCAAAACTATATAAAACACCGTTAACGGAAATAACATTTAAACTGCGCTTATTGTTATTATTAACTCCAACAAAAGGTACTAAAAAAGCAGCAGATTTTAATTTCTTAGGATCTTGTCCATCATTTAAATCAGCTACAAACTTTACTTTCCCTGTTTCAGGATTAAATGCTGCTATTTGTCTAGCATTATTTGTTACAAATAGGCTATTACCGATTAAAGACATTGATTGAATATCCTCGGCATTTACCTGCCAAATCACACTGCCGGTTGCTATATTAAGCTTAATAAGCTTACCAAGACCGGTTGCTATATACAGATTCATATTATCATGAACGGGAGCACATAAAATACTTGATTCGTCAAAATTCGGTATAGCTGTACGATCATTAAGATTTGTAAACTCAAAATTCCATTTTACTTCACCGTTTGTTATATTTAAGGCAAGTATTTGCCCGGAATTATAAGTTACTATTACATTGTCATACTGTACTATCGGCGTCATAAAATAACTAGCCGACAAAACTTCCGCTAGGCTTTCATGTTCCCATACGGTTTTTAAAGTTTCTGCATTTAAAGCAATAGTTTGATTACTGATAGTTTGCACTAAGACAGTATTATCATTGAGCACAATAGGCTTAATTCTAATAATATCCGGAAGTTCTTTTCTAATTATTTCATAACCTGATTTTGCATCTAGCACTACTAACAACCTTGAACCGTATGTTACGTATAATTTTCCGTTATGGTGTAAAATTCCGCCGCCTATATAATTATCTTTTTTATGTCTACTTAAATTATAAGACCAAATAATCTTATTTTTCTCTATAGAAAATGCAGAAATATTCGATCTAATATCCAATACATAAATCATATCGCCTATAAAAACTGGCTCGGTAATCGTTTTACTTCTAGCAAAACTATACTGTTTATTCTTAAGCATA
Organism: Rickettsia sp. Tenjiku01; assembly: GCF_001653015.1. Taxonomy (NCBI): domain Bacteria; kingdom Pseudomonadati; phylum Pseudomonadota; class Alphaproteobacteria; order Rickettsiales; family Rickettsiaceae; genus Rickettsia; species Rickettsia sp. Tenjiku01. The sequence goes on along the minus strand of NZ_BCMR01000018.1, from coordinate 20,203 downwards.
TTTGCATTAAATGCATATATATTTGCATTAGAATCTAAATATATAGGCTCATGAGTCTGAATTGCTAATTTAGGAGTCAACTCAACAATATTTTTTACCCTTTTTGGTCCAAGCCCGTTACATGAAATTAAAATAAACGGTAATAACAGAAGTGCTATTTTTTTTGTCATATTTTTCCTTAAGTACGAATTATTATTTATTTAAATTTACAAGCAATGCTTTAGCCTGATCTTTTATTAGATCAGATACGTTATTTGAAATTAATAAATTTTTTAGATTTTTTTCTGCTTGCGGTTTCATATTATTCTTAATATCCCACATAGCTTTTATAATAGTTGCTGTAGCCCAAAAAGGCTTTTTCTCGTCATCAAAATAGTTTAAATATTTGGTCAATTTCTCTTTATCTTGAATATCTAGATTGTCATCATCAATAACAAGACTACACCATGAAATACGTGCATAAGAAGTAGAAATTTCGGAATATTCTTTATTTTCAATAATTTTATTAAGCAGGTCTTTCGCTTCTGAATATTTTTTTTTTGAAATCTTTATGGCTACTTGTTCTAATGCAGCTATTTCTTTGATTTTAGTATTACTAGTAGTAACTAAATGCTCTAAAGTATTAAAAGCTAATTCTTCATTATCTTTTGTTGTTTCCAAACCAACAGTCTTAACAAGAATATCTCCGTTTTTTTGGTTATTTTTAATTCTTTTATCTTTATTATTATTAATAACAACCATTATAGTAATAGCTATTATAGAAATGATTATTATTATAGGTAAAAGCTTTTTGAAAAAAATTAACCTTTTTTCTTCATTTTGATCACTCAGTACTTCATCCAAAATATCAGTCATATTTTATTATTTTTATTTATTTTTACAGCCAAATTTAATCTTAGCATCTTCTGCCATTTTCTTGGATGCAGCAGTTCTATTAGTTGGAAATTCCTTATCAAACTTAGCAAGCATATTACATGCTTCCTGAGTTTTTTTTAGTTCGCCTAAGGAAAGTGCTAACTTCAATAACCCATCGGAAGATTTTGCCCCTTTCGGTAACTCTTTATAGCCTTTTAAATAGTTAACCGCTGCCCCGTTATAGTCTTTTTGTTTAAAAAAGCATTCCCCATACCAGAAATAAGCATTACTAATTAGCGAACTGTTAGGATATTTTTGGATAAAATTTTTAAACTTATCTTTTGCTTCAGTAAGTTTATTATCTTTATAAGCAGCAAGAGCCAAATCGTAGGCTTGCTTATCAGGAGCTATATCCTTATTAACCGCAATAGGTTTTTTAGGCGCATTACCCGGCATATCTTTAAGCAAAGCTATATCAAAAACATCTTGTTTTTTTGAATCACCGGCTTCTAAAACTTCAGTATTGTCTTCTTGATTTGAAACATTTGAGTTCTGCGTTAGCATATCAATTTTATGCTGTAAAACCTCAACTTTACCGATTAGCCTTCTGATTTCTTGTTCCTGTTCATCTAGTCTATTTTCAAAATCATTATTTGCTGCATATTTTAAAGGCTTTCCTTTAATAGTTCCGCTTTCTCCGAAAGAAAACATAGAAAATAAAAAAGTAAATAACAAGACAATCAGTTTCATATATTTTTTAAAAATTTATAATTTTTTTATAATACCGAAATTTTTTTAATATTCCACACAATTTTTTATATTTCAATACTACCGTCATATGTAAACGCTATTGTTATGGTGGTACCTTCATTTATCTTACTGTGCAAATCAAATTTACCGTTCATAAGTTCAACCAGCTTTTTAGTAAGCGGTAACCCAAGACCGGTACCTTCATATTTTCTACTAAGCTCACTATCAATTTGACCGAACGCCGATAAAGTTTTTGGGATATCTTTTTCCTCAATACCGATACCGGTATCTATAACTTTTATATATACTAATTTTGCTAACTCATCTTTTTCAAGTGCAATAGTAACACTTCCTCCGGAATGTGTAAATTTCACGGCATTTGATAAAAGATTTAAGAATACTTGTTTTAGCCTTTTTGGATCAGCCTTTATAACCACATGCTCTTTTGGTAATCTACTAATTAAAGCCACTTCGGCTTGATCGGCACGAGGCTTAACAAGTATCAGCGAAGAACGAATTAATTTATTTAAATCAAGATCTATACTATCTACTTTTAATTTATCGGCAGAAGCTTTAGAAAGATCTAAAATATCATTAATCATACTAAGCAAATGCTTACCGGCATCATTTATATCTTTAATATAATTTTTACTTTTTTCTGCATCTCTTTCCGACATAAGAATTTCCGAAAAGCCTATTATAGCATTAAGCGGTGTACGCAATTCATGACTAATATTAGCAAAAAACTTTGTATTTGAAGAGCTGGTTTTTTCTACTTTTACTATTTGAGCTTTTAAATTTCTATTTGTTTCAAGCTGCTCCTCAATGATTTGTCTAGCATAGTTAGTATTACTAATAATTATAGTGCAGAATATTATAAAAATAATGATAAAAGTTATAAAAACCTTTTGCTCAAGAGAGGTTATATTTTGCCACTGGCTGGTAATATTAGTGTTAATCTCAAATACTGCATCTACGGGAAAATCTAAATTATTATTTATAACAGGGATATAGCTAGTAACAAAAGAAGCCTCTTCCACTGTTAAATCACTTTCATTTTCTATTACTACCCTTGGTAATAATATATGACTTGTAATACCTTCAAAAGCATCTCGAAGCGGAGCTTTTGAAGTAAAGGATTTTAAAAAAAATTTATCGATTTTTGCGGTAACTATCTCAACCAAACTATCATCTTTATAATTGTCTACACTATACATATGTAACATATTACTAGTGATGAATTTATTACCTTTGAGATCGTAGAGAGAAATATTAATATTAAGATTGGTGAACCATTGAGCGGTAATCTTTGCAAAATTAATAAAATCTTGATCTTGTAATAGTTTTAAATAATCGAATTTGTGTAATTTACTGACTACGTTCTGATGAGTATTCCAAATATTATCAGTGTAAAGTTCTACAATTTTAGTATGTTCCAAAGCCACTTGTTTTACTATCATTTCTTTTATCATAAAATAACGATAAAACATCATATTTATGACAATATTAAGAAACAATATAATGAATGACAATCTTACTATATACTTATTATGGTTCATTATAAGACCTAGTAGTTATTTTTAACTCAACTGATGTCATCCCTGCGGAAGGCTTGCTCGCATACCAAATCGTCATTGCGAGTGACTAAAAGGAGTGTGGCAATCTCATAAACCAGGGTTCCTGAGATCACGTACGTACAAAACTTACAGTTTTTCCGTAGCTTATGACGAAGAATCTATCCATACAGCAAAACCGAGAATGATATTATCCTCTCTACTTATCTTCTTGTTTAACTCTCTCTTTTGTTTCCAGCTTCTTATTAATAATCAACCCTGTAATTACATCATAAGCACGAGCAAATTGATAATCTTTTTTGTATAATTCCGATAATTCATTCTCTTCTTGTTTATTATTTTTGGCTTTTGTTTCTTTTTGGCTATCTTTGTTTTTAGATGAATTATCTTTGTTTTTTTCATTATCATTCTTCAAATAATTTTTTAAAGAACTCTCAGAAAAACGATTATCTATTTTTTTCACTTCTGGATACTCAACTTTTGCCGGCTCAATTAAAATATCAGGCTCTATTCCTTCTGCTTGAATAGAACGACCGCTTGGGGTGTAATATTTAGATATAGTCAGTTTTACGGCAGCCCTAGAATTGATTTGCGTTAAAGCCTGAACTGATCCTTTACCGAAAGACTTAGTGCCAAGTATTATTGCTCTTTTATGATCTTGCAAAGCTCCGGCAACTATTTCCGAGGCAGAGGCAGAATGACCGTTTATTAAAACTATCATAGGTACTTTGGGAGCTTTTAACGAAAACTCATTTGCTTTAGTTTCGCTATTACTTGATGTAGTTCTACCTTTGGTTGTTACAATTACACCGGAATCAATAAAATAATCACTAACAGCAATAGCTTGATCGAGTATACCTCCGGCATTATTACGTAAATCTAGAATTATACCTTTAAGGTCATCTTTACTCTCAGTTTTTAACTTCTTTACTGCTGCCTTCAGCTCAGAAATTGTTGACTCATTAAAAGTAGTTATACGTATATATGCAATATTATTTTTTTCTAAATGTGCTTTTATCGGCTTGATTTTTACTATTTCGCGAGTAAGCTCTAGCTCTTGCGGTTTTGCCTCTTCTTCCTTAATTATCAACAATTTAACCTTAGTACCAGGCGTACCACGCATCTCTTTTATAGCTTTATTAGGACCAAGCGTAGAGACTAACTCGTCATTCACGCCTACTATATAATCCCCACCTTTAAGCCCTGCTTTGAAAGCCGGCAAATCGTCAATAGGCGATATTATCTTAATTGCTCCGCTATCATACATTATTTCAACACCGATTCCGCCGAATTCACCTTTTGTAAAAGTAAAAATATCTTCTAAATCCTCATCGGTATAATAGCTTGAATGAGGATCAAGTGAGTTTAACATACCGTTAATTGCTTCATCTATCATTTTTTGCTTATCGGGTACCTGTACATAAGCCTTTTCGATACGTTCAAATACGTCTTGAAATTGCTTATAAGCTTCCTGATTTGATATTTTATTTTCCGTTTCTTTTTCTACTTCTGCAAATGCACAAATAGAATTTATAATAAAAAATAGTGTTATAATTAAACGTAATAACATAATACTCCAAATATGTGTGTTTTTAAGCAAAGCGTCATTGCAAGGAAAATTACGAAGTAATTTGACGAAGCAATCTCAGGATATTTGACGAGATTGCCGCGTCGCCTACGGCTCCTCGCAATAACGATTAAATATCCAGCTCACTAATAATTTTATCCATTTTAACTAAAGCCTGTTCATAAATAAATTGAAATCTTTTTTCCGGCTTTTTACCCATTAAATCATCTACTATTTTATCAACATTTTGAAAATCTTCTAAAGTTACCTTTAAAAGCGATCTTTTTTCCGGATGCATAGTAGTTTCCTTTAATTGTGCAGGCATCATTTCACCGAGACCTTTAAACCTACCTACTTCAATTTTAGCTTTACTAGCTTTTAATAATTTATCCGTTAACTTAGCTTTTTCCTCTTCATCGCCTGCATAATAAGTTTTATTAGACTGCGTTAAACGATAAAGCGGAGGCTTAGCTAGATATAAATGCCCCTCTTCTACCAATTGCGGCATTCGTAAAAAAAAGAAAGTCATTAATAGCGAAGCTATATGAGCACCGTCAACATCTGCATCAGTCATAATAATTATTTTTTCGTAACGCAGATTTTCTTTTTTATAATTCTTTAAACTACCGCAGGCAAGAGCTATTTCTAAATCTTGTATTGCTTGATTATTAACGATTTTCTCAAGCGTAGAACTCGCAACATTTAGAACTTTACCCCATAGCGGTAATACTGCTTGCGTTTCTCTATTACGTGCTTGTTTTGCAGAGCCTCCTGCCGAATCACCTTCTACAATAAATAATTCCGTCCCTTCAGGTGAAGTGCGTGTGCAATCGGCCAGTTTACCGGGTAAACGTAATTTTTGAGTGGCATTTTTACGGGAAATATTTTTTTCGTTTTTCTTACTGATTCTAAACTCAGCAATGCTAATTACATGCTCAAGTAAATTAGTAGCTAAAGCTTTATCGCTACTAAGAAAATGGTCAAAATGATCTTTTATTATATTCTCGACCGGTTTACTTACACCGTTTGATACTAATTTTTCCTTAGTTTGTCCTTGAAAAGACGGCTCAGCTATAAAAATAGAAAGTACGACACTTGCGGTTTCTAAAATATCCTCAATAGTTAGATTAGCAGCTTTTTTATTCCCTATCATTTCACCATATGCTTTAAGCCCACGTAAAATAGCCGACTTAAGTCCTTGCTCATGTGTTCCTCCTTGAGGAGTCGGAACAGTATTACAATATGATTGAATAAATGCCGAGCTATCGTTATTTTGCCAACAAATCGCCCATTCAAGTTTTATCCTGTCCGGCGTAGACTCTATATTACCTGCAAAAATTCCCGGAATAACTAAATTATCTAAAGTTATTTTTGAACTTAAATAATCTTTTAAACCGTTCGGGAAACTTATTAATGCCTTTTTAGGTATATCTGACTGTACTTCTACTTCGCATGCCCATTCTATAGTAACACCACGATATAAATAAGCTTTTGACCTCGCAAGCTCATAAATCCTTTTAGGATTAAAATGTAATTTTTCACTAAAAATTTCCGGATCGGGAGTGAAATGTATTGATGTACCTCTTAGCCTTTTAGATGCTTCTTCACATATTAAATCAGTTAATTTTTCTCCTTTAGAATAACTTTGGCTATATAATTTACCTTGTTTATAAACCTTTATTTCTAAATGTTTAGATAAAGCATTTACTACCGATATTCCAACACCATGCAATCCGCCTGCAGTATGATAAACATTATTTGAGAATTTACCTCCTGAATGAAGAGTAGTTAAAATTACTTCTAAAGCTGATTTGTCAGGAAATTTAGGATGATTATCAATAGGGATACCGCGACCGTTATCAAATATAGTAATACTATGATCATGATGCATTTTTATCGTGATGATACTTGCAAAGCCGGCGACTGCTTCATCCATAGCATTATCCAGCACCTCAGATACTAAATGATGCATAGCATTTGAATCAGTACCCCCGATATACATCCCCGGTCTTTTACGAACAGGCTCAAGCCCCTCTAATACTTCAATATCTTTTGCACTATAGTTATTATCGACTAGCTTATTTTTCTTTTCTTTGTTAAAGCTGAATAAATCGCTCATATATTAGAGATTTAATTAATTATTTTCTCTCCTAAATTAAACTATTTAACATAGAAAAGCAATTAAGCTTTAAAGAAATTGTTTGAAAATTCTACGTAATTGCGAGGCAAAACTGTAAGTGTTGACGAAGCAATCTCAGGATTTTATACTATTTTTGAGATTGCCACGCTCCTTACAGTCGCTTGCAATGACGATAAAAATAATCTTATCAATATCCCTTAGCTTTGATTAACATACAAGCTATGTTAGCGCTTCCTTGAGCTAATGCAATATCTAATGGATATTGGCACTCATCATTTAGAGTAGAAATTTTAATACCTCGTATGACCAAAAATTTTGCTAAATAGTAATTATCGTTATAAATAGCAGCAGTTAGTAATGTCTCACCGCTTCTACCTTTTTCTTGCAATATAGGATAAACGTCAAGTAACGCACGCAACTCTAAAAGATTGTTTCTATCCACTGCTCTAAAAGCATTCTCTACTGCACTACCATAAGATAGATTGGCATAAATATCTTTCTTTTTATTTATATCATTATCATATTTAATAAAACTCTCTACAACTTTTCTTCTTTCGGCACTTGCTATCCATGCTTCTTTCTTTTGGAACAGCTCTATATATGCATACATATCCATCTGCTCTAAAGTCGCCTGCTCTGTTAGTTTACCAAGAACTATATCATCATCAGGTAAAAGTAACATTTGTGTTTCATCTTTAACAAATTTTGTTACCAACTCCGATGTTTCATTATTTACGTTATTATCTTGTTTTTGAATTGTGACATTTGGAGAGCTTACCGGAGGTGATTTCTCTTGATTATTTGTAGTTTGATTATTATTAATTTGTAAAGGCTGAAGTTGATTCAGCTTCACTACAACAACGGGTATAAGCGGCGTATTCCAATCTTGTTTTTTTGAGACATCTGAAACAGCTACAAATGTCTCTTGCGAGTTATTGAGTTCTGCTGAAGAATCGGTTGTAGGAATTACTTTAGACGGAGTAGTAACGGGTGTATTTGGGCTAGTCGGTGTTATAGGCTGTGTAGAAGGTTGATTTGTAGGCATTACCGAAGGTGCAGGTACATTACTAGGTACTGCCGGAGGTACTGTTGGCATAGTACTTGATGTAGTATCTTGGGTTACCGGCGGGCTAACCACAGGCGGAGAAACAGCAGGTATATTAGTTATAGAGGGCGGTGCTATCGGTGCTACGCTTTCTTCCTCTTTATTAGCATCAGGAGAGGAATTAAGCGGAATAGGCTTATGCACAGGCGGCAAATTGGTTGGTTTATATATTTGCACCGGTCGCTGCGGAGGCACTACATAACTTCCTGCTTGAGCCGGAGGCATAGATACTATCGGTCTCGGTACGTTAGGAATTATAATATTAGAAGCTAAATTTGTATCATTATGCTCATTAGAAGCAACTTGTGCTTCATGCATTTCATTACTTGTAACACTAGGTAACGTTGCACTACCAATATCTATAAAAGGTTCAGATGCCTCGGCTTCATTAGATTCCTGAATGTCATGAGAAGCTAAATTTACACTACTTTCATGACTGGGATTTGTATGAACGTTATCACGTGTAGCACTAGGCAATGCTGTATTACCGACATCTATAAACGGCTCAGCTTGTTCATTGTCATTAGGCTCTTGGGAAGCTAGCTTTGGTTCTTCTTGATGGGCTGCTTTAGTTTGTTCATTTGCTTGTTTAGGGGGTATATCTTTCTTTTTTGGTTTACTAAAAAATTGCTTAAATTTATCAAAAAAAGAAATATCGGCACTAGAGCGCACATCCTTATCTTTAGTATCTACTTCGGCAGCCGGTAATGATGGCGGTAAGGGCGGAGGTGAAGCATCACTTTGAACTATCACTAATAATAGATTTATAAAAAATAATATCTTACATAATTTATTTAACATATAAGTCCTTATTAAATAATTTATTTGATAGCAGGAGGTTGTTCGATGTTATTCCTGCGAAAGCAGGAATCCAGGGTAAAGCGAGATAAATCGAGCTTTTAATATTAAAACTTACTGTGTATATACCTTTTAATTGCTGGATTCCCGCTTCCACGGAAATGACATAAATAAGCCTACACCTCCCCCGCTTTTAGCTAGCAATGACATGCACTCCCCTACCTCTTACTATTCTGCACCAATTTCTTTATCTCAATCTCTACTAACTCTTTAACAAGTACAGGTAGATTTTTATCAAGCCAAGCTTTAAGTTCTGGTTTTAACATCTCAACGACTAATTCTTCAAGTGCATTTTTAGATGAGATATTATTATCCAGCTTTTTATCTTTAATAGTATCGGTAAAACTTTTAAAAATATCACCTACCTCTTCAGCAGATTTAGTTGATATTAACTTTTCTTCTTCATCTTGCTTTACTATTTCCGTTAGCTCTAATACATCTTCATCTTCGCTATCATTTTCATGAATAGGATTTTTACGCTCGTTTATTACTCCTTTAATCGATTTTAATATGTCTTCTATCGACATATCTTGGTTCTTTTTATTGTCCTTACTCACGTTAGAAACCTATAAACATTTTCTTTTTAATAGTCTTAAACTCTTCTTCAGGACTAAAATATTTTACTTTAAGTTTTAAACTTTGAGCCGTTAGCTCGCCGGTTAACAATTTCATTTGATATGCCGCAAGTACTGAAGATTTATACGCATCCACACGAGTTATTTTTGCTTCGTATAATTTTTCTTCGGCAGTTAAAACATCTAATATTGTTTTAGATCCGACTATTTCCTCTTGCACAGTGCCGTCATATGATATTTGAGCAGCATCCACTCCTTGATTAGCAGCAACAATACGAGATTTTGCTGCTTCAAATCCCTCCCACACGCTTACAACCCCTGCTTGGGTCTGCTTTATCACATTATCAAGCTGAACTGCACTATTTCTTGTTTGATTTTTAGCTGATCTGATTCTTGAATATTGAGCTCCTCCCTCAGGATAAATAGGGATATTTACCGAAAGAGTAGTAGTATAGCTTCTATTATTTATAGCATTTATATCACCTTGTGGATTGTAGTATGTTCTACCGGATTGCAGTTGCACACTTACTTGCGGTAATAATTTCCCTTTTTCTGCCATTTCTAAAGCTTTAGCCGCAGTTACATTATGCCTTGCCGAATCAATATCAGGATTGAGTTTAGCAGCTCTTCCAGTTAACTCATCTAATGAAGCAGGTAACATTTTAGGTAACTCAGGCATAGTTATATTAGTCGGCTCTATTCCAAATACTCTAATAAAATTTGCTTTTTTTCCTTGAAAATCGGCATAAGCAGCTAGTTTATTCGTTTCTGCTGCTGCAAGCCCCGCTCTTGCGGTTGCTATATCTACTTCCGTTGCTTCTCCAAGTCTTAATTTTTCCTCAACGGTGTTCACTTGTTGTATGTTAGTGCGAACTCTACTTTCGGAAATATCATATTTCGCTTTGCTCTCAAAACAATCAAGATACGCAGTTATTAAATTTAATAATATTTTTTGTTCACCGGCATAATATGCACCCCGTGCAGCTCTAAATCCTGCTTGAGCAGCTTTAAGAGCCGCAACGCTAGAACCACCATTAAATAGAGACTGTTGAATTATTAATGCACCTTGATCACTATCTGTTTCCCTTGGAGTAAGACCAAGCCTATCAGCATATTTTTTATTATATTTAGTCTTATTATGTTGTCTATTAATCTGTAATCCGGCACTAGGCATAAACCCCGAAAAAGCTCGCGGAAACTGCTCAATCGAGTCTAAAAACTTAATTCTAGCAGCTTTCAGCTCCTCATTATTCTTATATCCTTCAGTTAAAGCTCCCTGCAAATCAACTGCTGCAATCGAACTAGTTAGTAATAATGTAACAATAAATGTAGTTAATTTACGCATAAATTTCTTGAATAATTGATAATATGTTAGTGAGATTAGTTTAATCTTTCAAGAATATACCTATATCCTAATAAAACAATATAAATCTATTGTAGCAATGTTAGCACGTAATATAACAAAAATTAATCTCAAGGGCAATGATAACTATTTTACATTTTATTTTACGGTTATAAAGCTTTAAGATTAATTAATCTTTGATAACAAAATAAAATTTTATGTCTATAATTGATTTTTCTAGTTTCAGCGGATTAAATAAAGCATAACAAAGACTTTTAATAAAATTAAAAGGTTTTACCAAATCTTTGAAAATGAATGTAAAAGATTTAGAAGATCATTTATTTTATATTTTACAAAATTCTTTAATGCATTATCTCACACTGAAAATATCGATATAGCGAAAATAGAAAAACTTTTTAATAGGACGATCCAAGAATCTATAACTACTTTATCTGAAGCGCTTGAGAAAGCATATCAAGAACAGTTAAAAAACAAAAGATATCTTTTTATTTGACAGGATTATTGTAGAAAAATGTTTAAATGTTTTAGAACACATTTTAAAATTTCAGCAAGAATGAGATAAACTCTATCCTGGAGCTTCTAAAAAAATTATAGAATCATTAGACAATATATTAGTCGGGGTTATATCGACTCAAATACCGATGCTTGGAATATTTATACAAACAAGCGGAATACTTGAAAAAGTAAATAATCTTTTATTGACTCTGAAAAAATTATTGCCAAAAATAACAAAATTGCATAATGATATAAAAGAAGAAATAAGGGAAGAAGCTAAATCTTATGAGAAGCTTGAAAACATCTATGAAAAAGCCAAAAACGTTGCTACAATTTCAGAAATATCAAAAGAACCGACTCGAAAAATTATTGAAATAGCAAATAAAAACCCTAATAACCAAGCTTCACTAGAGAATATTGTAAAAGCTACTAAAGCTATACCAAAAAGCAAAGATGAAGGAGAAGAAAAAATAACAGAACTAAAAAGTAATATTGAAAGTGCAATTCCACAAGATACAAATATTGACAAATTAAACTCTGTAAAGAATATTATTTCTGGTAATCTAAATGAAGCTAAAACAGAATTATTAAAAGTATTACATCCGGAAGCTTCTTGTAGCGAAAAGATAGAATCCTTATGTAAAGCAGCAGAAAAAGCTACGAAAATTGCAAGCGACATAAAAAAAATAGTAGGAGTAATCCCAGGAAGTCAAGAACTCGGAAATGTTATAAGTCTCACAATAAAAACTAACTTATTACCGCCTCCGGTCTTAGCAATTGCAAAGCTAACTCCTGATATAGCTAACTTAGTTAATATAGGTAAAGCAGTGGTTACTATACTTTCTAAAACACACAACTTAACTCAACAACAAGGAAGAGCAAAATAGTGTCTAATTCTAATACTCATATTTTAATTGCCATAGGTTGCTTATTATCATTATTATTAATATTTTTAATGTATAAGAAAATAGCAGCACGTAAAAAAAATATATCACCTGCTGAAAGAGGTAATATTGATGATTCGCCAAATGTGACCCTTAATAGTCAAAAACCAGAAAATAAAAAGCTGACATTACAAGAAAGAATAGAACTATCTTGGAAATTCCTTTATAACATCACGGAAGTTATTTTAAATAAATTCTCTAAAGAAGATGTTATTCAAGTGAATAAATGCGGTCAAGTTTTATTTGAAAATGGTGTTAGATATGAACATGTAGTCGATCTTGCAATTCCTCAAGTTAAGTCTCATACTCAAACAGTTGAACAAGAACAATCTAAAGGAAAAAAAGCCTTAGGGGTATAACTCTTTTCTTTGAAAAGTAGTATTTTATACTTTTCTTTAAAGCATGTTTAAAATCAATTATGTTTTTTATCCTTTACTTATATACTAATATAACTATTTAGGAGTTTATTCCTAAATAGTAATTTTTTAGGAATAAACTCCAATTAAGTTAGATTATAAAAGGCAGCATTCTTAGCTAAATAGGTAAATTTTATTTAAACTATGTCTAATATATATCTTGTTACTATATCGTTTAATAAAAGTAAGCAATTCTTATTATTGGCATTTACTTTGTAGTTTGATCGGTTCTTTATACCAAAACGGTAATATATTAAATAATGGAGAATTTTTAGTCTTACAAAAAATAAATTGGTTTTTTATGCAGTAATTCCTAATAAAGATGCTTCACATTTAAGCTATCATGCATTGCAAGATAAAGATGAATTAGAGCAATTGGGCGTAATAATTAGTTATAAAATAACAGCAGACTATGTTAGTGAAACACCTATTGATATTGAAAATGCAAAATTTCTCTATTTATATCCTATTTCATGATCAAAAGCTTATGAAGAGCAGCTTATATTACGTACAGATGAGGGGAGATATCTACCTTTATATAGAATAAATGATAAAGACCTATATCTCGGAGGAACAATTACTTCTTGGCCAAATAATTATGCGGCGGCTTACAGCTTATGGCTTTCAAGCTATAAACATTAGAACCTTTAATGGAAAAACAATTAGCAGAATTAGATAGTGATATTTCTATAAAAGGAAGAAAAATGAGTAAGCGAATACAAAAATGTTTAAAAAAGAAAGTTTTTTATCCTATAGCAGCACCGGTATCAGGAAACTCCTATGCACGTTCTAATTATTCAAATTGTCCATCTTGTAAAAAAGATTAGCAATTCAAAACAACATTTCATGTGATTATAAATGTAATAAATGCCTTTTATTAGGTTATGAACTTCATAGTTAGCTTTTTGTTGCCTAGAGATACCTTACATATTCTTAATATAACGCCGGTTTAAACAAATCCGTTAACTTGATGCTCCCAGAGTTCCTTAAAAGTGCCGTCTTCTACGATCTTACCTTTATCCATAACAATAATTCTATCCATATGCTTGATAGTAGATAATCTGTGGGCTATAGCAATTATTGTGACATTCTCAATATCAAGCATGGTATTAATAGATTTTTTGCTCTGTATGGCTATCAAGGCTTGAAGTTGCTTCATCTAAAACCAAAATCGGAGCGTTTTTAAGAATAGCACGGACAATTGCCTCTGTCCACCACTTAGCTTTACTCCTCTCTCACCGACAATGGTGTTATATTTTGCCGGTAAACTTGCGATAAATTCATGGATATTTGCAGCTTTGGCGGCATTTTCTATTTCCCAAGGCAAAGCATTTTCTTTTGCATATCCGATATTCTTACCTACTGAGCGATGAAAAAGCATAATATCTTGAGGAATTAATGATATCTGCTCCCACAGGCTGTCAGAGGAAGTATCGTAAAGGCTTTGGTTATCGATTATAATATCGCAAATTCCAGCTTAAAATTTTTCAATAATAATGCAATTAAAGTGGATTTACCGCTACCTGAATGCCCGACAATACCCACTTTCTCACCGGCTTTAATATATAAATTAAGAGACTGGAATACACTACTCCCCTCTTTATAAGCAAACTATATATCCCTAAATATAATCTCCCCTTTGAAGATTTTTAATTCAGCAGCATTTTTCATCTATAGTATCTTGTGGGATTTGCATGATTGTAAAGGCGGAGCGAAACGCTGCTATATCTTCTAAAAAGTCTTTAAGTTCTATAGTGGCATGCCACGAATTTTCAGTAACTAAAAAAGTAAGGGACATAATAAAAGCAATATCGCCGATACTAATTTCACCAAGATTACGTTAAATGAATTACATACACAAATACACCTATATACCCAATATACTAAACTAGTGATTACATATTTTATTCATCATGCCTTGAAAGATATGAGGCATTGCTTTAAGTTGTGCAAAGTTATGAGCACGCCAAGCACCATCAAGTATAGCTTGTGCTGCTACAAACCATATTATTGGTTTATAACTTTGAGCAAATATAATCTCTTTTCATTTTGGGTAAATAAATCAAGCAAAAGCTTTACGGCATAATTATATATAATAGGATGAAAACCGCTTGCAATAGGCCCAAGCATCATAACAAAATACCAATATTTATACGGCTTTATAACAGATCATAAACAAGAAACAGGATAAGTTTTGATTTTCATAAGTTAAGAAATGTATGTTATTCTTAGATAAAAGCGGCCTTATTACATGGCCCATTTCATATCATACCTGCGTGCCCTTGTTGCATGACTCTTATGTCATTCCCGCAAAAGCGGGAATCCAGTACCTTAAAGCTTTATTTGAAAAGTAAAATTTATAAAAAAATCTTGGTCTAAAAGAGTTTTTTGGAAAGCTCGATTTATCTCGCTTTACCCTGGATTCCCGCCTTCGCGGGAATGACATCGATCCTTAAGTTGTCACCCATGTGCGATCAACGGAATGACATTATTGTAGATAATCTATTAATATATTAGTATCAAAGGTAGCTTTCATTCGTTCCACTCATTACATAATTTAGCCTGATATTCTACACTATCTAGATTTTTTATCTTTCCAGAGTCCAAAAGCGTTTTCAAATGCCTTATTATTGTGATCATTACTAGCAATGTAACTAGTTAAAGCTAGCCCCATAATTTTATCTCTTGATATTTTTTTCTTGGATAGTTTATCTAGAATTGTAATTTGCGAATCAGCTATATTAATAATAGTTCTCACATAATCTCCTTAGGCTTTTTCCTAATTAGGATATCATATCCCTATGATACGTATTATTATACTATATCATCCTTTAGATTTAAAATCTACAAATATTTCTCATTCTCTTCTTTAACCACAGCTATTAACTGCTCAACCGATAATACTTCTTGGTCAGTAGTTCCGAGCCTTCTAAGCGCTACTTGTTTATTTTCTTGCTCTTGTTTACCGATTACTGCAATCATCGGTATTTTTTGATTAGAAAACTCACGAATCTTATAGTTAATTTTATCAGGTGAGATATTACAATCCGTTCTTACCCCGTTATCAATTAAAGCTTTCTGCACTTCCAAAGCGTAATCGTTCAAATCGCTGGTAATAGTTGCAATAGCAACCTGCACTGGTGCAAGCCAAAGCGGAAACCTACCTGCATATTCTTCGATCAATATACCAATAAAACGCTCAAGTGAGCCAAGGATCGCTCTATGTAGCATTACGGGTCTTTTTTTCTCTCCGCTTGCTGCAACATAGCTAGCGTCTAACCGCTCCGGCAAAACAAAATCCATCTGAAGCGTACCGCATTGCCATTGTCGCCCTATCGCATCGGTTAATACAAACTCAAGCTTCGGACCGTAAAATGCCCCCTCGCCCGGGTTTAGTGTATAAGTAAACCCTGCTTGTTCTACTGCTTCTTTTAAAGCATTCTCAGCCTTATCCCAAACTTCATTGCTCCCTGCTCTGATTTCAGGACGATCAGAGAATTTTACCTTTATATCAGTAAAGCCGAAATCCTTATAAACTTCAGTCAGTAATTTACAAAAACTAACCGTTTCATCGGTAATTTGTTCCACAGCACAAAATATATGTGCATCGTCTTGCACTAAACTCCGCACTCTCATTAAACCGTGCAATGCACCGGATGCCTCATTACGATGGCACAAACCAAACTCCGACATACGAAGAGGTAAATCACGATAACTCTTGATACCTTGTTTGAAAATCTGCACGTGGCAAGGGCAGTTCATCGGCTTCAAAGCTAATGTCTTGTCATCTGTTTCTAACGCAAACATATCATCACGAAACTTTTCCCAATGTCCTGAAGCCTCCCAAAGGCTTTTATCGACCAAAACAGGAGTCTTAACTTCGGTATAACCGTTTTTACGAATCTTTTTCCTAATATACTGCTCAATGGTATTATATATACTCCAGCCTTTATCATGCCAAAATACCATTCCTTGAGCTTCTTCTTGGAAGTGGAATAAATCAAGCTCACGCCCAAGCTTTCTATGATCACGCTTTTCGGCTTCTTCAAGCATCAAGAGGTAACTATCTAACTGCTCCTTCGTGGCCCAAGCAGTGCCGTATATACGCTGCAACATCTCATTACGACTATCACCTCGCCAATACGCTCCTGCAACTTTCATCAACTTAAAATGCTTAACAACCCCTGTAGAAGGAGCATGCGGACCTCGGCATAGATCAATAAAATTACCTTGCCTGTATAAAGTAATTGGCTCACCTGCCGGAATTGAAGCAATAATTTCGGCTTTATAATACTCTCCTATCGATTTAAAAAACTCTACGGCTTTATCCCTATCCCATAGCTCTCTTGTTACTTGCTCGTTCTTTTGTGAAAGTTCTTGCATTTTAGCTTCTATAACGGCTAAATCATCAGTGGTAAAAGGTTTATCACGAGCAAAATCGTAATAATAACCGTTTTCAATTGCAGGACCAATCGTTACCTGAGTTTCAGGGAATAGTTCCTTTACTGCTTCTGCTGTTAAATGTGCCGCATCGTGCCTTATTATCTCCAGACATTCAGGATCTTTCGCAGTTAAAATACGAAGCTTGCAATCATTATCAATTACGATACTTAAGTCTTGAAGCTCACCGTTTATTTCAGCAACCATTGCTGCTTTAGCAAGTGACATTGAAATTGCATTTGCTACTTCATAGGCGGTAATGTTTTTTGCAAATTGTTTTATACTCCCATCGGGAAAGGAAATATTAATCATTCTTTTATAACTTATTTTTTCTTCAAATTTTTTACTTGTAGACCTTATCTCGTAGCTCTTATTTCATTCCTGCAAAAGCAGGAATGACACTTAGACTACTTGCTTTCTTGATCTATCATAGCCATGGCATTTATAAATTCTAATACTCTTGCATCACTAAGGATCTGATCAATAGCTTTATCGTTAAAGGTTAGTCCGGCGTCTTGACTTTTTACATCCACTACTAAAGATTCACCGTCTTTTAATTCAGAATTTTTACTAAAAACTTCTATTGCCCTAAAGCCGTATTGCTTTATTACTGAAGCTTGTTTTCCTAGATTTAAAGCAAATTCCTTAGAATCTTCTATTTTATTAAGCACCGGTACAATAGCATTATTAGTATAATGCACAAAATTATTTATAACCGCACTCGGATCCGATAATTTTATTACGCTTTCTAGATTCAGAGGATTATCTATAGTAGGCATATCAATATCAATAGCAAAATTAAAATCATCCATTACAAGATTAGTTTTACCGGATAATTTTTTTGCTTCAGGATCAAACTCACCTTTTAAATTAAATTCGGAATTATTTATTTTTGCAAAAACACCCATTACTCTTTCCCCATCTTTTTGAGTAATAGGGCTAGTTAGTTTAAAAATTTTATCTAACTCAGCTCTTTTGTTTAAACCATTACTAAAGTAGCTTCCTAAAGCTTCAGCTGCCGTTTTTTGGTATGTTTCAGAAGGTTCTATAGTAGATTTAATATTTAAAGCAAAATTAAAAATTTTATCTTTTTCTATATTTAATTTATATAAATTACTTTCTACTTTTCCTTTTCTTTCAATATCACAAGCAAATAAAAACGGCTTACCTTTTACTAATTCTCCTAACATCTGCATAAAAATAACAGCATGCATATTCTCATCTTGCCTTTGATCTAGAGAAAAATTTTGAATTAATAATTTCCCAAGAGCTACTAACTCATCACTATATTTTAGTTTTAATTTGGAATTGTAAGAAATAGGTAAATTCAATATATCTAACTTTGTCAAACCATACTCAAAGAAAGCAGTATCAGAGTCATTAGCTATTTGATCTCTCAAAAATTCAAAAATTTTATCATATAAATTTCTTCTGTAATTTTCAGAAATAAAAGAAACAGTATTTTTGCCATCCAAAATTAACAAATTAAGGTTATCCGATGTCTTAGTATTAGTAATTACAGAATTACTAATATCACTCTCTGCTAATTTTTCTGCATCTAGAGAACTATAAAGAGTGGATTTATTGTCACTCAAGCTTAATTTCCAATAATCAGGCTCTCTATTAAACAAAGATTTTCTAAACCAAATTGTTGTATGATGATCAGGTGAGTAAAAAATATTTTTTTCATCTTGAGCGGTAGTAATTTTTACATTATTTCCGTAAGAATCAATTTTTGTAATATTCAAAAACGGTATATGTCTAATAACTATTTCATCAAAATAAAAATCTATAGGTTTTAACATTACTTTATTTAAAGTAATACTAAATCCATATTTATTAACTTTTATTGCATCATAAGTTATATATTCTTCATAGTTATCAAGAATAGAGATAATATTTTCTTTACTTTGATGTTCAAATTTATAGGCAGCATATCCCCATCCCCACCCTACTAGGATTAGAGCTATAAAGCTTATTATAATAAATCGTATTTTCATCTTTTTTACTGTAAAAAATTATTAAAAATCAAAAATGTTGTTCCTGCGTAGACACCTAATCGTCATTGCGAGCAGCTGCTGCGTGGCAATCTCGTCAAATATCCTGAGATTGCTTCGTCAATTACTTTGTAATTTTCCTCGCAATGACGAAAAACTGAACTTTGTAATAAAACCTTAAACAATCCAAAATAGTATTTATTTTTCTTTTAAACGATCAGCTATTAGCTGATATGATTCAAAAACCTTATTTGGTTCTTTTTCAAGCAATTCAAATCCCAATTTTTCATTACTGTTAATATGCCATAATCTACAATTATCCGGACTAATTTCATCAGTTAACATAATGATAGATTCTTCAGCGTTAAACACACGCCCAAATTCTAATTTACACTCAACAAGTCGAATCCCGACACCGATAAATAAGCCGCTTAGAAAATCATATATACGCAAAGCCTGCTCTTTTACCGCTTTAATTTCATCCCTAGTTAACCAGCCGAAATTTAATATTTGATATTCGTTAACTATCGGATATTTAAATTCACGACTTCGGACCTTAAAATCAATGATAGGTTTATCAAATACATACCCTTCATCAATTCCGAATTCTTTTACAAATCTACTACACGCTACTGATGATATTATTACTTGTATCGGGAAAACCTCAACATATTGAATTAATTGCTCCCTCATATTTATTTTTTCGATAAAATGATTTTCAATGCCGATCATTTCCAGTTTATCCATTAGAAAGGAAGAAATATTATTATTAAGTACTCCTTTACCTGATATATCAACAATCTCACCTGTTTCTAAAATAGCCTTATCGGAAAAAGCCATTATAAGTAAAAAATCTTCTTCGGCAGAATATAAAATTTTACTTGAACCTTCATATAATTTTTTTTTCATTTATTTGTCTCAAAATTCATTTTCCTCGTCATTGCGAGAAAATTACGCAGTAATTGACGAAGCAATCTCAGGAGCTTGTTATTATTTCATGAGATTGCTACGCAGCCTACGGCCGTTCGCAATGACGACTCTGGTATCCACACAAGCATATCATTAAAATCCCTGAAGATCATTCGGACCGATAATTGCCGACGTAGTAGTACCACTAAATATTT